>JAFMQT010000134.1 GCA_017354515.1 Nocardia sp.
GGAACGGTGCGCACCACCGCGCGCGCGGCCGGTGTGGCCGGACTGCTGCTCGGATTTCCGGCGGTAAACCTGCTGACGCCGCGCGGCCGGCGCCCGGGTCTGCACCGGCGGTATGCCCGAGCGGTGTTGCGTTGCTGCGGGATTCGGCTGCGGATCGTCGACCGTCGCCTGGAACATTCAGGGCCGCAACTGGATTCGATGAAGATCGGCTTGCCGGACTCCGGGCTGCTGGTGGTTGCCGGACATGTCGGCTGGACCGATGTGCTGGCGCTGGTAGCGGTATCCCCGATGGGCTTCGTGGCCCGCGGCGATCTGGTGGAATGGCCGGTGCTGGGCCGATTGGCGCGGCTCATGCGGGTGATTTCGATCCATCGCGAGCGGCTTCGCCAGCTCCCGGAGGTGATCGAGGAGATGTCGGCACGCCTGCGCGGCGGTGAGCGGGTGGCGATGTTCCCGGAGGGCACCACCTGGTGCGGACGGGCGCACGGCGGACTGCGGCCGGCGCTGTTCCAGGCGGCGGTGCGCACCCGGACCCCCGTGCAGCCGATCCGGGTGCGGTATCTGGACGAGGAGGGCGCGACCTCGACGGTGCCCGGATTCGTCGGCGAGGACACCTTCCTGGATTCCGCTCGGCGGGTACTGCGCTCGAAGGGGGTTGTCGCCGAAATCGTCCTGCTGCCGGTCGAACTGCCGGGAACCGACCGGCACGAACTCGCGCGGCGTTGTGATCGGGCCATCCGCGGCCGGACCGAGGTCGATATCGACGAACACGCCACCGCGCTCGGCAGTGGTCCGGTCCGCGAGATCGTCGCCGCCGAATCCGCACTCGCCGAAACCGAGGCCGTGCGCACGGCCTGACGCGGGACTTTTCCGGCCCCTGCCGCGTTGTACCGATGTGAGAATGGAACGGCGTGCTCGGTACATCGGAGGAGGAAACGTGAGCGAGACGGGGACCGCGATACTGGCCGGTGGTTGCTTCTGGGGGATGCAGGAGCTGATCAGGCGGCAGCCGGGGGTGATCTCGACCCGCGTCGGATACACCGGGGGCAGCAACGATCACGCGACCTATCGCAATCATCCCGGCCATGCCGAGGCGGTGGAAATCCGCTACGACCCGGCGGGCACCGACTACCGGGCGCTGCTGGAATTCTTCTTCCAGATCCACGACCCCACGACCAAGGATCGCCAGGGCAACGACATCGGCAGCAGTTATCGATCCGCCATCTTCTACCTGAACGATGAGCAGCGCGCGATCGCCGAGGACACTATCGCCGACGTCGATGCCTCGGGGCTGTGGCCGGGCAAGGTGGTGACCGAGGTGACCCCGGCATCGGCGTTCTGGGAGGCCGAACCCGAGCATCAGGACTATCTGCAGCGGATTCCGCACGGCTACACCTGTCACTACCCCCGGCCGGACTGGAAGCTGCCCAAGCGCGCCGGTACCCACTGATGGCGGCGGACCGGATCAGGAGATATCTGGCGGATCTGCTACCGAATCTGGGCCGGGCGCTCGCCCGGCAGCCCTGGGTGATGCGCGCCGTGCCGGTGGTGACGCTCCTGGAGCGAATGATGCGCCGGCTCAGCGGTGGCCGTCGCGGCGTGCTGGATCTGGCGCGGCTGCCGTCGATGGAGCTGACCGTGCCCGGCCGGAGAACGGGGATCGCCCGGACGGTCTCGCTGCTGTACGTGCCCGATGGGCTCGACCGCCATCTGCTGGTCGGCTCCAACTGGGGCAGGCCCGAACATCCGTCCTGGTCGGCGAATCTCGCCGCGACCGAGGATGCCGAAATCCACAGTGGCGGAAGACGATCCAAAGTGAGGGTGCGGCTGCTGCAGGGTGACGAGCGCGATCGGGCGTGGGAGCGCGTGATCGATTACTGGCCGGGCTATGCGATGGAACAACGGCTGGCCGGATCCCGGACCTTCCGCCTGTTCGAACTGGTCGAAATCTGAGCCTCGGCCCGAGTGCGCGGGTCGTTTCGGACCGGGCCGGGTTTGCCCACACTGCGGCCCGGAAAGCGGGACAATGGGGTGGTCGACAACGAGCGCGGTCCGAGCCCAGCCGGTACACCCGGCCGGTACCGACAGGTTGCATGCGGGGTCAGGATCGCGGCAGGTGGCCGGACGGACGACGGTTGGGGTGCGGATGCGACCACGGCAGGACAGCGCACTGCTGCGGCGGCGTACTGAACTGGAACGGCAATGGGAGCGATGGGTTCCCAACCCACCGGCGGTACGCCCTGAGCGGTTCACCGAACTTGTGCTCCGGAACGATCCGCCGGAGCCGCGCGCCGATGTGGCGCAGTCCTGGATGCGATCACTGGAATACGTCGACCCGGCCACCGATTGCGCCCCCGCCGACAGCGACGACATCGCCGACCGGTGGGCGCAATCCCCGATGCGCGGGCCGGTCAGCGAATTGGCTGATCAATTACACGGTGTCGTTCACGACGCCGGATTCGTCGCCGCGGTAACCGACGAGGCGGGCACGATTTTGTGGTCGGCCGGCGGGCAGGTAATGCGCCGGCGGGCCGAGCGGGTCGGCTTCACTCCCGGCGGGCGCTGGGACGAGAACCATATGGGCACCAACGCGCTGTCGCTGGCACTGCGTTCGGGTCGGCCGAGCAGCGTGTTCTCGGCCGAACATCTGGTGGCGGCACTACACGGCTGGGTGTGCTATTGCGCGCCGATCCACGCCGCCGACGGTCGCCGGCTGGGTGTGCTGGATCTGTCGACCACCTGGGATCGCTCGAATCCGCTGGCGATGTCGACGGTGCTATCGCTGACCGCCGCGGTGGAGGCGAAACTGCAAGGGGTGAGCGCGGTTCCGGCTCCCGGGGTGCGGCTGCGATGTCTGGGCGAGGCCGCGCTGATCCGGGGTGGCCGCCCGGTCCGGCTGCGCCGCCGTCAGCTCGAGATCCTCACCCTGCTTGCGCTGGAACCGGAGGGCTTCACCCCCGAGCGGCTGCATCTGGCGGTCTACGGCGACCGGGCCACCGGGTCCAGCACGCTCAAGGCCGATGTCTCCCATCTGCGCCGGGCCACCGGCGGGGAGATCAGCAACCGCGTCTATCGGCTGACCACCCCGGTGCGCTGCGATGCCACCGAGGTCCTGGACGCGCTGGCCGCGGGGGACACCGCGACCGCGGTCCGGTTGTATCGCGGCCCCCTGCTGCCGGGTTCGCAGACGCCCGCCATCGTCGAATGGCGCGACCATCTCGAGGTGTGCGTGCGTACCGCCGTACTGTCCGGCTGCGATGCCGGGCCGGCACTGGACTACGGCGCGAAAGCGGTGGACGACATCGAAATTCACGAACATGCCCTGGATCTGCTCCCCGCCGGCGATGCGCGCCGGTCGGTGGCCGCCGCCCGCTTGTACACCGCGCACCGGGACTGACCGCCGGGATATCGCGACGGCAACCTTGTGCCAACCCGCGCGTCGCACAGTGATCCACATCACGACGCAGTCGTGATGTCGATACTCCGTGACTCAGCGAGGAGCACCCGTCATGAGCTATGCCAAGCCCGGCGCCGAGGGCAGCATCGTCGAATACGCGAACCGCTATGACAATTTCGTCGGTGGTGATTGGACGGCACCGGTCGAGGGCCGGTATTTCGAGAATCCGTCGCCGATCGATGGCAAGACCTTCTGCGAAGTGGCCCGGTCCTCGGCCGCGGATGTCGATCTCGCCCTCGATGCCGCGCACCGCGCCGCCGAAGGCTGGGGCGCGACCTCGGTGACCGACCGCGCCAATATCCTCAACAAGATCGCCGACCGGATCGAGGACCATCTCGAAGCCCTCGCGGTCGCCGAGACCTGGGAGAACGGTAAACCGGTGCGCGAGGCCAAGGCCGCGGATCTACCACTGGCGGTCGATCACTTCCGCTATTTCGCCGGGGCCATCCGCGCCCAGGAGGGTGGGATCGGCGAGATCGACGCTGACACCGTCGCATACCATTTTCACGAGCCGCTCGGTGTGGTCGGGCAGATCATCCCGTGGAATTTCCCGATCCTGATGGCCACCTGGAAGCTGGCTCCCGCACTGGCAGCGGGTAATGCGGTGGTTCTCAAGCCGGCCGAACAGACGCCGGCCTCGATCCTGAAGGTCGTCGAACTGATCGCCGATCTGCTCCCGCCGGGAGTTCTCAACGTGGTCAACGGTTTCGGTGTGGAGACCGGTAAGCCGTTGGCGTCCAGCCCGCGGGTGGCCAAGGTGGCGTTCACCGGCGAGACCACGACCGGCCGGTTGATCATGCAGTACGCCAGCGAGAACATCATCCCGGTGACCTTGGAACTGGGCGGCAAGAGCCCGAATATCTTCCTGCCCGATGTCACCGCCGCCGATGACGACTTCCTGGACAAGGCGGTCGAGGGTTTCGTGATGTTCGCGCTGAATCAGGGTGAGGTGTGCACCTGTCCGTCGCGTGCGCTGATCCACTCCTCGATCTACGACGAGTTCATGGCCCGCTGCCTCGAGCGCACCAAGGCCATCGTCGCCGGCGACCCCCTGGACGATGCCACCATGATCGGAGCCCAGGCCAGCAACGATCAGTACGAGAAGATCATGTCCTACATCGATATCGGGAAGAAGGAAGGCGCCGAGGTACTGACCGGCGGCACCTCCCGGACCGTCGACGGCTACCCGGGCGGGTACTACGTCGAGCCCACGATCTTCAAGGGCAGCAACGATATGCGTGTCTTCCAGGAGGAGATCTTCGGTCCCGTCGTCGCGGTGACCACCTTCGACTCCACCGACGAGGCGCTAAAGATCGCCAACGACACCCTTTACGGGCTGGGTGCGGGGGTTTGGAGCCGGGACGGCAACACCGCCTACCGCCTCGGCCGCGGTATCAAGGCCGGCCGGGTGTGGACCAACTGCTACCACGCCTACCCGGCGCACGCCGCGTTCGGCGGGTACAAGAAGTCCGGCATCGGCCGCGAGAATCACTCCAAGATGCTCGATCACTACCAGCAGACCAAGAATCTGCTGGTCAGCTACTCGGCGAAGAAGCTCGGATTCTTCTGATGGGTACCCGCGTCGACCTGACCGACACCGCGTCATCGCTGCTCGAGGATTTGATCCGGGTGCACGGGCCGGTCATGTTCCATCAGTCCGGCGGCTGTTGCGACGGCAGTGCGCCGATGTGCTTCCCGCGCGGGGAATTCCGGGTGGGCGCCTCGGATGTGCTGCTCGGCCGGGTCGGCGCCGATACCCCGTTCTGGATGAGTGCCGATCAGTACGAGTACTGGAAGCACACGTTCCTGACCGTGGATGTGGTTCCCGGGAGAGGAAGCGGCTTCTCATTGGAGGCGCCCGAGGGGGTGCGATTCCTGATTCGTTCGCGTCTGCTCACCGATGCCGAGGTGGACGAGTTCGCCGATGAGAAGCCGAGGACCGGAGCCGAGATATCCGAGTGAGGAGGCCGACCGGTAGCGACACCGAAAAGTGTGGATAGTCGGAAATAGGATTCTCCTAATTCGAGAGTCGCATCTGTCGTGCGGCGCTACGCTGATCTGGCAGGAAGCCTGAGATCCGGGGCCGGAGAGGACGCAGTACCGTGACCGACCGTCATCAGCCGCGCTACGATTTCGACCGTCACGCGCCGCAATACCGCGACAAATTCGATGCCATCACCGCTGATATGCACAGCCGGTGCCCGCTGGCGTGGTCGCCGACCTACGGTGGGCACTGGGTGGCGGCGGGCGGCCGTGAGGTGTTCAGCCTGGCCCGCTCATCGGATGTATCCAGCGACCACGATCCCAACGGTGAGCGCCGGGGCTATCAGGGAATCACCATCCCGTTCCCGACCACCGGGGCCGCCATCCGCAACGGCATCCTGGAGATGGATCCCCCTGAACAGCGGTTGTGGCGTCAGGTGCTCAATCCGTATCTGTCACCGGCCGCCGTGCGCCGGTGGTTGCCGGTGATCGACGAGGTGGTGCGGGCCAGTCTGGACGAGCGAATCGAGAGCGGCAGTATCGATTTCGTCGACGACCTGGCCAATGTCGTTCCGGCCGTGGTGACTTTGGCGATGCTCGGCATCCCGCTGCGCACATGGCAGGTGTATTGCGAACCGGCACACGCGTCGGTATACACCCCGCCCGGATCCCCGGAACGGACCAAGGTGGACAAGCAGAACGAGGAGATGGGCCTGGCCCTGTGGGCCAATCTGATGGAGGTGCGCGAGAATCCGCGCCCGGGCATCATCGACGCGCTGGCCCGGCTCGAGATCGACGGCGAGCCGGCTCCCGATATCGAGATCCTGGGCATGCTGGCGCTACTCATCGGCGGCGGCTTCGACACCACGACCGCGCTGACCGCGCATTCGCTGGAATGGCTTTCGGCCCATCCGGATCAGCGCGCGATGCTCAGTGCCGAACGCGAGACGCTGCTCGATTCCGCGACCGAGGAGTTCCTGCGCTTCTTCACTCCCGCCCCCGGCGACGGCCGGACGATCGCCGAGGATTGCGAATATTCCGGGGCCAGTTTGAAAGAGGGCGAGCGGCTGTGGTTGTCGTGGGCGATGGCCAACCGCGATCCGGAGTTGTTCCCCGAACCCAATGTCATCGAGCTGGACCGGAAGGGTAACCGGCACTTCAGTTTCGGGCTCGGCATCCATCGCTGTATCGGATCCAATGTCGCGCGCACGATATTCAAGCGGATGCTGGTCGCGGTCCTGGACCGGATGCCGGACTTCCACTGCGATCCCGAGGGAGCGGTGCATTACGACACCATCGGGGTGATCCAGGGGATGCGGCAGTTGCCGGCGACGTTCACTCCCGGACCGCGGTTGGGGCCCGGTCTCGAGGAAACGCTGGAGACGCTGCAGCGCGTCTGCGATGAACAGCGCCTGGCCGAGCCCGTGACGGTCCGCCGCGACCGAGCCGAGCTCTGACCCGGTGGCGGCGGACCCGTCACTCGGTCAGCGCATGATCTGCCCGCCGTCGACATTGAGGATGTGACCGGTCACCCAGGCAGCGTCATCGGACAGCAGATACAGGCAGGCCCCGACCAGGTCCTCCGGGGTGCCGATGCGCTTGAGCGGCAGGCGGCTGACCATCTCGTCGACGATCGTTCCGGGGGTGACGGTCTGGGTGGCCTCGGTGTTGATAGGTCCCGGCGCGATCGCGTTGATACGGATCTGCGAGCCGCCGAGTTCGACGGCCAGTTGCTGGGTCAGGCTGTTGACGCCGGCCTTGGCCAGGCCGTAGAAGTTCGAGTACACCCAGGCGGCGGTGGAGGACTGGTTCACGATGGAACCGCCGCCGTTCTTCGACATATGTGGCCATACCGCGCGGGTCATGTTCAGCGCGCCGTCGAGGTTCACGCTCATGAACTTCTTGTAGTAGTCCCACGGCACGGTGAGCAGCAGATCCAGCTTCATACCGCCGTAGATGGCGGCATTGTTGACCAGATGGTCGATCCTGCCGAATTCGCTCTGGGTGAAATCGGCCAGTGCGGTGGCGGATTCGGGGTCGGCGACGTCGACGGGGTGGAAGACCGCCTTGCCGCCGCCCGCCCCGCTGATCTGTTCGGCGGTCTGTTTGCCCTTGTCCTCGTCGATGTCTGCGACGACGACGGTGGCGCCCTCGGCGGCCAGGGCCTGGGCGTAGCCGGCGCCGATGCCTTGCGCGGCGCCGGTGACGATCGCGATGCGGTCGGTGAAGCGTGCCATGAGTTGTTCTCTCCCTCTGCAGGTTTCGAAGAATTGCTTATTGCGCGGTGGCGATCAGCTTGGACTCGAGATATTCCTCGAAGCCCGCGACTCCCAGTTCCCGGCCGATACCGGACTGTTTGTATCCGCCGAACGGGGCGTCGGCGCTGTACCAGATGCCGCCGTTGACCCCGAGCGTGCCGGTGCGAACTCCGTTGACCACGTGGTCGATCCGCGCCGGATCGGTTCCCCACACCGCACCCGAGAGCCCGTACGGCGATTCGTTGGCGAGCCGGATGGCGTCATCGTCGCCGTCGTGCGGTATGACCACCAGCACCGGGCCGAAGATCTCCTCGCGGGCCGCGGTCGCCGAATTGTCCAGGCCGGTAATCAGTGTCGGCTCGATGAAATACCCGTGTTCGCGGTCGGGGCTGCCGCCGCCGGTCACGATGGTGCCGCCCTCGGCCGCGGCGCTATCGATGTAGTGCTGCACGCGTTCGCGCTGTTTCGCCGAAATCACCGGGCCGCAAACGGTTCCGGGCTCGTTCGGATCACCCGGTGCGATACCGGACATCGCCTTGGCCGCCGCGGTGACCGCCTCGTCGAACCTCTCGCGGGGGACCAGCAGCCGGGTGGTGAGCGCACACCCCTGTCCGGCGTGCACACATACCGAGAATCCGGCGTAACTGGACGCGGCCGCCACATCGGTGTCGTCGAGGACGATGAACGCCGACTTGCCGCCCAGCTCCAGGAAGGTCTTCTTCAGGGTCTGCGCGGCGGTGGCCATGATGGTGCGCCCGGTCCGGGTGGAGCCGGTGAACGAGATCATGTCCACCCGCGGATCGGCCACCAACTGCTCCCCGAGCAGGTGATCGTCGGAGGTGACGATATTGATCACGCCCGCCGGGATATCGGTCTCGGTCGCGATGACATGACCGACCAGCGCGGCGACCCACGGGGTATCCGGCGCCGGTTTGAGCACCACGGTATTGCCCGAGGCCAGTGCCGGGCCGATCTTGGCGAAGTTGATCTGATGCGGGAAGTTCCACGGCGTAATCGCCCCGACCACGCCGATCGGCTCGCGCCGCAGCACCCGCTTGGAGGCGATTCCCATCGGCGAGGCGACACCCAGATCTGTTTCCCACGCATAACTTTCGGCCAGATCGGCGAAGTATCCGAGGTCGGCGATCGGCCCCTCCAACTGCGGGCCGCTGGTCAGCATGCGCGGTGCGCCCACCTCGGCGATGGTGATCTCGCGCAGTTGCTCGATCTCGCGCTGCAGCGCATCGCGCAACTGCCGCAGGCAGTGTGCGCGGAAGCGGTGATCGCGGGACCAGTCGGTGGTGTCGAATGCCGTACGGGCGGCGGCGATGGCCGCGTCCATATCGGCGGCATCGGCGTTGGCGGCCTGGCCGATGACCTCCTCGGTCGCCGGGTTGACGGTCGCGAACACACCAGCACCACCGGGGACCAGTGCGCCGTCGATCAGCAGCCGGGAGCCCTCGTCGTCGGGCAGCAGTCTTGTCATGGGCCTCTCCAATAGGGCTGTCTGGACACCTGTACGGAATATAGTTCGGGCCGCGCCGTGATGACAAGAACACGTTCCGGATCGGTGGCGGTCGGCGAGGGCGCGGATGTGGTCGCGATTCGGGGGCGAGGCATTGTCGGGACCGACGACCGGTGGTACCGTCCAGACACATGTCCAGTCCTGTGTCTCGATTTGGCGGTGCGCATATGAGCGTCGGCTCGAACTCGTCAGCTGTCGCGAGGTGGGTGTGATGACTGCGGCATCCGCGCGACCGGTGGTATTCGACCCATACGACTACCAATTCCACGAGGACCCGTACCCGGTCTACCGGTCGTTGCGCGCCGAGGCTCCGCTCTACCACAATCCGGAACTGGGCTTTTGGGCCCTGTCGCGGCACGCGGATGTGACCGCGGCATTCCGCGATGCCAAACGGTTGTCGAGCGCCAACGGGGTTTCCCTGGATCCCGCGGCCTGGGGTCCGCACGCGCACAAGACGATGTCCTTTCTCGCCATGGACGATCCGCGCCATCTGCGGATGCGCCAAC
>JAFMQT010000135.1:0-6122 GCA_017354515.1 Nocardia sp.
GCGCCGGACCGCCCACGTCCGCGGCGACCGCGCGGCCGCGCGCGGCGTGCCCCGGTGCGCTCAGCCGGGCGCTGATTCCGTTGGGCCGGTGGAGTTTCGGTGGCTTCGATGCCGAGCCGGTCGAGGATCGCGCGGACCACCCGGCCGGGACTGCGGCCGTCGGTGCGAACCCGGACCGAGGCCACCTCGCGGTACAGCGGCCGGCGCTCACGCAGGAGTGCACGGTATTTCGTGCCCGGATCCTCGCCATTGAGCAGGGGGCGGTTTCCGGACGGGCCGGTGCGCCGAACTCCTTCGGCGACACTGATTTCCAAGTAGACGACCGTTCGCCCGCGCAGCAGCTCGCGGGTGGCCGGGGACAGGACGGCGCCGCCGCCGAGGGAGATCACGCCGTGCCCGGCCAGCACCGCCTCGCGTACCACCTGTTCCTCGATCCGGCGGAACTCCGGTTCGCCGTCGGTGGCGAAGATCTCCGGGATGCCGCGCCCGGTGACCTCCTCGATACCGGCATCGGTGTCATAGAGCGACACACCGAGTTCGCGGGCGAGTTTGCGGCCGATGGTTGATTTTCCGGCGCCGGGAGGACCGACGAGGATTACCCGGGGTGGGGCGGCATGCTCGGTCACGACGGCATGTCCGTGCACACGGTCGCGCTGGCGGCGCGCTCGGGGGCAGCCATTCATGCCTCCGAGACGGCAGCACCCGGGATATGCGGACGGGCGCTGATGTGCTCGAGGTACGCGGTGATATTCCGGCTGGTCTCGGTCAGCGAGTCGCCGCCGAACTTGTCCAGCACCGCCTGGGCCACGACCAGGGCGACCATGGACTCGGCGACCACACCGGCCGCCGGCACCGCGCACACATCCGAGCGCTGATGGATCGCCACGGCCGGTTCGCCGCTGGCCATATCGATCGTGGTCAGGGCGCGCGGAACGGTGGAGATGGGTTTCATCGCCGCCCGCACCCGCAGCGCTTCGCCGTTGGTCATGCCGCCCTCGAGGCCGCCCGCGCGATTGGTCGAACGCAGAATTCCGCCGGGCCCGGGCCGCATCTCGTCGTGGGCGGCGCTACCACGCCGGCGCGCGGTCTCGAAACCGTCGCCGACCTCTACACCCTTGATGGCCTGAATCCCCATCAACGCGGCGGCGAGCCGGGAGTCCAGGCGCTGTTCGCCACTGACGAACGAGCCGAGGCCGACCGGCAGACCGGTAACCACGACCTCGACCACACCTCCGAGGGTGTCGCCGTCCTTCTTGGCGGCCTCGATCTCGGCGATCATCGCGGTCTCGGCCTCGGGATCGAAGGCGCGCACCGGGCTGGCGTCGATGGCCTCGAGATCGGCCGCGGCGGGGACGAAACCGGCGCGCGCTGTCGCGGTGCCGATGGACACCACATGGGACACCACATCCACGTCCAGGGCTTGGCGCAGGAAGTGGCGGGCCACGGTGCCGGCCGCGACTCGGGCCGCCGTCTCCCGGGCGCTGGCGCGTTCGAGCACATTGCGGGCGTCGTCGAAGTCGTATTTGAGCATGCCGGAATAGTCGGCGTGGCCCGGGCGGGGACGGGTCAGCGGAGCGTTGCGAGCCAGTTCGGCCAGCTCCGCCTCGTCGACGGGGTCGGCGGCCATCACCTGGGTCCACTTGGGCCACTCGGTATTACCGATCTCGACCGCGACCGGACCGCCCATGGTGCGGCCGTGGCGGATGCCGCCGACCACGGTGACCTTGTCGGCCTCGAACTTCATCCGGGCGCCGCGACCGTACCCGAGCCGGCGGCGCGCCAGTTGCGCGGCGATATCGGCTGAGGTCACCTCGACCCCGGCCACCATTCCCTCGACAATCGCCACCAGAGCGGGACCATGAGACTCACCTGCGGTAATCCAGCGCAACACGGGCACCATCTTTCCACGTCACAACGTTTCGAACGACATCGGCGTCCGGGCCGCTACCACGCGGGCCAGAGCGCGACAAGGGTTGCCAGGCACATCGACGGTCCGTGCGGGACCGTCACCGGTGCTCGCGGACCGTGCCGCGCACCCGCTCGCGGTCCGCGGACCACTCGACGCCGGATCAGCAATGCCGCGGCGGCCGCCGCGGTGAGCAACGGTGCACCGAGCGCGGCCCACGTCCAGCATTGCGCACCGCCACAGGCGGCCGCGGCGCCGGTACCCAACGCCAGCTTCACATCGCCGGCGCCGCACGCGGCCGGACCGACGATATGCACCAGCAGATAGGGCACGGCCAGCAGTGCCGCACCGGCGGCCGCGACCGCGCCGCGGCCGCCGAGCGTGGCGACGGCGACGATGACGATCGCCCCGGGCAGCGTCAACGCGTTCGGGAGTCGCCGGATGCGCAGGTCGATCATGGCGAGTAGCAGGGACCAGGCGCACAGGGCGAGGTAAGCGGTAGCGGGCACAGCACCCATCGTCGTCTTCGCGCAGTCGGAGTCGGCCCTCGCGAAAGCCAGATGTGGACAACGACAGCGAATGTGAACAGGATGGATGTCAGATTGCTGCGGCCGAGGTCGGCGCGGGGTCCGGCGGGACTGCGTGACAGGTCCGCAATCTCACAGCGGTAGCGTGGCAGCCATGTCTGCTGATGACCGCGCCCCGCGTCCCGATCACGCGGGCCGCCGGGCCGGGTTGCGAAACCTGCTGGTGGAGTACGGAGTCGACGCGCTGCTGGTCACCGATCTGGTCAATATCCGGTACCTGACCGGATTCACCGGGTCCAATGCGGCACTGCTGGTGCACTCCTGGGACGGTACTCCGGTCGGTGCCGAGGGCGACCGGACCGTCATCTGCACCGATGGGCGCTACCTCACCCAGGTCGCCGAACAGGTTCCCGACCTCCCCGCCGAGATCGCACGCTCCAGTGCGCAGCGGCTGATCCAGCTGGCGGGGGAGTGGCAGATGGGCCGGATCGGCTTCGAGAGCCATGTGGTCACCGTCGAACAGCATCGCGGTTTCGGCGAACAGGTCTGCGGCCTGGAATTGGTTCCCGCACCCGGTCTGGTCGAGCAATTGCGCGCGGTCAAGGACGATTACGAGGTCGATCGGCTGCGTGCGGCCTGCGCGGCCGCCGACGCGGGCCTGGCCACGCTGCTCGAACGGGGCGGACTACGTCCCGGCCGGACCGAACGGCAGGTGGCGCGCGAGCTGGAATGGCTGATGTTCGAGCACGGGGCCGACGCGATCTCCTTCGAGACCATCGTCGCCGCCGGCGTGAATTCCGCTGTGCCCCATCATCGTCCGACCGGATCCGTGCTGGCCGCCGGTGATTTCGTCAAACTGGATTTCGGGGCGGTGGTGGACGGATACCACTCCGATATGACCCGCACCATGGTGCTCGGCGAGCCCAGTCAGTGGCAGCGCGAGATCTACGAACTGGTGCTGGACGCGCAGCGCGCGGGCCGGGAGGCGCTGGCGCCGGGGGTGCGGTGCGCCGATGTCGACGCCGCATCCCGCTCGGTGATCGAATCCGCCGGATACGGCGAGTTGTTCGTACACGGACTCGGCCACGGGGTCGGGTTGCAGATCCACGAAGCGCCTCCGGTGGGCAAAACCGCGACCGGTACACTGCTCGATGGCGTGGCGGTGACCGTCGAGCCAGGTGTGTATTTCCCGGGCCGGGGCGGCGTCCGCATCGAGGACACGCTCGTGGTGCGTGCCGGGGGGCCGGAACTGCTCACCCACACCAGCAAAGAACTGACCGTGGTCGACTGACCTCGGCCGACCGTATCGGGCCGGTGCGCGCCGCCGGCCGACCCGAGTGCGAACAGCACCGAAGAACTGCGAACAGTACTAACAAGGAGATCCGAGGACAGTGGCGGACACCAGCGACTTCAAGAACGGCCTCGTGCTGAAGATCGACGGTCAGCTCCAGCAGATCGTCGAATTCCAGCACGTCAAGCCGGGTAAGGGCCCTGCCTTCGTGCGGACCAAGCTGAAGAATGTGCTGTCCGGCAAGGTCGTCGACAAGACGTTCAACGCGGGTGTGAAGGTCGAGACCGCCACCGTGGACCGTCGCGATATGACCTACCTGTACCACGATGGATCCGATTACATCTTCATGGACGGGGAGACCTTCGACCAGATCGGCATCGAGGAGCGCACCGTCGGCAAGGGCGCGGGTTTCCTGCTCGAGAACATGACCGTGCAGGTCGCCACCCACGAGGGTGAGCCGCTGTATGTCGAGCTGCCGGTCACCGTCGAACTCGAGGTCACCCACACCGAGCCCGGCCTGCAGGGCGACCGCTCCAGTGCCGGCACCAAGCCCGCGACCGTGCAGACCGGCGCCGAGGTCCAGGTGCCGCTGTTCATCAATGTCGGTGACAAGCTGAAGATCGACTCGCGCGACGGCAGCTATCTGGGCCGCGTCAACGGCTGATCGTGGCAGATCAGCCCGCGGACAAGAAGTCCGCTCACAAGAAGTTCGGTGCCCGGCACAAGGCCCGGCGCCGGGCTGTCGATCTGCTCTTCGAGGCCGAGGCCCGCGATATCGACCCCGCGGACCTGGTGTCCGAGCGCCTGGAGCTGGCCGGCAGTGACGACCAGGTCGCCCCGGTGAACCCGTACTCCCGCACCCTGGTCGAGGGCGTCGCCGACGATCTGGACCGGGTCGACGGCACCATCGAGTCCTATCTGCAGGACTGGACTCTCGAACGCCTGCCCGCGGTGGACCGTGCGATCCTGCGGGTCGCGGTGTGGGAGTTGTTCCACGCCAACGATGTTCCGCCCGTGGTCGCGGTCGACGAGGCCGTCGAATTGGCGAAGGAACTGTCCACCGACGATTCGCCCGGCTTCGTCAATGGTGTTCTGGGACAGGTGGTTCAGGTGGCGTCGCAGGTGCGCGCCGCCGCCGCGGCGACCGGCGCCGACCAGGGCTAGCGCGAGCGGTCCGACCGCGATCGGGTCCGCAATCAGTCGATGATCAGCATTCCGGTCACGGCGCCCGCGGTCGCGACGACGGCCAGGACCAGTCCGGTGCCGACGAACCGGAACATCGACACCCGGACCCGGTGCGACCGGCAGAATTCCAGGCACAGCAGCACCGCCAGTGAGGCCCACGGTGTGATGATCGCACCCGCGTTCGTGCCGATCAGCAGCGCCAGCAGTGCGGTGCGGTGGGTGGGTTCGATCGCGGCCTCGCCCGCGGTGTACGCGGGCAGGTTGTTGACCAGATTCGACAGGCCGACCCCCGCCGCGGCGGACCGATAGGCCTGGGCCGGTCCCGCGTCGGTGCCGATCAGGGCGCGCATGAGATCGGCGAGGCCGTATCGGCTGAGGGTGGGAACGACCAGGAACAGCCCGACCACCAGAACCAGCAGTCGCCACGGAATCAGCGACCAGCGCAGCGCCCGCCGATCGGCGATCGCGAATCCGGCGACCGCGATGAGAGCCGCTACGGCGGCGGCGATTCCGATTCGATCGCCGAGCACCGGGATCATCGCGACGAACAGCACACACGCGCCGCCACAGGTGTAGAACAGGGTTCGTTCGCGGGCACCGGCCAACCGGATCGGCGCGGGCGGCAGGTATCGGTCGCTCTCGCGCAGTCCACGCCGCCAGTACCACAGCCACAGGGCGACCATCGTCGCCGCGATCGACACGAGTTGCGGCAGCCACATTCTCGCCGCGAATCCGGTGGCGTCCAAGCCGATCCGATCGGCGGCCAGCAGGTTGGTCAGATTGGAGACCGGCAGCAGCAGGCTGGCGGTATTGGCCAGCCACAGGGTCGTCATGGCCAGCGGGAGGGGCGGAATCCGGGCGGGTCGGGCCAGGGCCAGCATGACCGGGGTCAGCAGAACGGCGGTGGTGTCGAGATTGAGCACCGTCGTGGTGGTGGCCGCGAACGCCACGCACAGCACGAACAGCGCCGGATATCGGCCGCGACCGATGATCGCCAGCCGATGCGCGATCACATCGAAAACCTGTGCTCGCCGGGCCAATTCGGCCAGCACGATCACACTGCCCAGGAACAGCAGCAGCGGCCCGATCCGGCGCATATTCGCGATCGCCTCGCCGCGCGGGAGCCACCCGGTCAGCACGCACGCCACGCCGATCACCAGCAGGGCGAGGCGAATCCGGTCCAGTAGTTTGGGTGATCGGGGCTCATCGTCAC
>JAFMQT010000135.1:6132-9699 GCA_017354515.1 Nocardia sp.
GCCGCACTGTCGTCGGCACGCGTGCCGGCACGGTTGTCGGCCCGCACGTCGTTGCCCTCGCGGTGCTCGCCGGACGAATTCACGCCGCGGGGGTGGCCACCCAGCCGGCCACGACCACCATGCCGGTGTCGCGGTGCACACCGAGGAATCCGAAGGGACGGTCGAAGACGATCTCCACACAGAGGCTGGGCCGGCTGGGGCGTGCGACCGGCACCGAGCCGACGTTCATCGCGAAGGCGCTGACGGCCGCGGCGTCGAACCCCTCGGCGGTGAACCGGGCGCGGACGTTCTGACCCGCCGCCGACAGATACAACGGCCGCGTCGACAACCCGGGGAAATGACCGGTCCGGGTGGGCGTGGCCGCCGCGGGCAGCCCGAACAGCTCCGCGTCCGGCAGCAGATCGTGATCGGACCGGATATCGAACGGGGGCAGCTGAATTCGGAGGAAATCGGAGAGCGCCCGCACCTCTCGCACGGACGTTCCCGGGGCGGGACCGACCGAGGCGACCGGCACCGCGCCGATCGATCCGTCCAGCGCGCCGAATCCCGCCGCGAGCACCTGCGCGGGCGTCGCGGAATCCGGGCCCAGCAGTAGATGCACATCGAGATCGTTGTTGCCCGCCACCACCGTCTTCGTAACCGGTTCCTCGCCCGTCAGGACACTCGCCCGTCCAGGTCTTCCATTGCGCGACAGCGCGGGTCCGCGGTGGCCTCGCCAGGGCCCCGAGGCAGGCTCGAGGACATCGGCGTGGAACCGCTCGGTCCACGATGTCCGGGCCACCACGGCCGTGGCCAGCGCCAATGCCGTGCTCTGGTCGATGTGGACCGGGAAACGATCGATCAGCCCGTCGGTGTGCAGGGCTGCCCATTCGTCCAGTTCGGTCCGCTGGTTCAGTGCGCCGACCGTTCCCGGTGGCAATGAACGAACCCATTCCTCGATCAGTGGGGTCTGCGGTGGCGCCCAGAGTCCGAGTGCGGTCCGAATCGACTCGCTGCGGCGGATTCGTTCCAGCAGCGACAGACAGGCCTGATGACCGGCATCGGCCGGCACCCCGGCCGCGGTGGCGAGTTCGGTTCGGGCCGGACCGGTCGCGGTCGGGGCGAGCAGCGCCAGCAGCGGCCACACCCCACATCCGGACAGCACGAAATTCCCTGAACCCGCGATCTCGGTCCATCGGCGGGTCAGATCGTTCGCTGCCGCGACTTCGGGCACGAGGCTGGATTGCATGATCGAAAGCCTAATGGCTCTCGACGACACCGCGATGTCCCGCCGCGGTCGTCCCGTTCCCTCGAGCGGCGATACCCTGGGTGCCGCATGATCCCCAGTATCGAGGAGCGTCGGCCATGAGTCAGTCCACCGAATCGACCCTGCCCCAGGACGGTTGCACCCCCGCGGAGGCCTGGGCGATCTTCGACGGCCTGCCCGCGGCACGGGTGCGGGATGTGGTGGTCGGCCGCTGGCGCGGCGCCGAACTACCCACCGGGCACCCGATGGACGGCAGCCTGACCGAATCCGGTTGGTACGGAAAACAATTCGATGGCCCCGATGACGTGCACCCGCTGCTGTTCAGCGATGAGCGCGGCGACATTTTCGCGGTCGATCCGCGCCGGGTACCGCTGTCGCTGGCCGGCAAGCTGCCGGCGCACTGGTTGCGTCCGGTGCGCAACCGCCTGCGCCTGCTCGCCCCCGCCCTGCGCACCGGCAAACCCACGGCGCGGCTGCGCGATATCGAGTACCGGGGCGTGGTCAGCGCGGCGATGATCTACGACCACCTGCCGATCGTGGACCACTTCCGTCGCGTCGACGAGACCACCCTCCTCGGGGTGATGGATATGCGCGGGCTCGCCGAACCGTACTTCTTCGTCCTACGCCGCGACCAGGCGTGAGTCCGCGCCGGCGCGCTCGTTCTCCTTCGACGTCGACCTGCCCGAATCGACCGAGTCCGCGCGTGCTCAGTGCACGCCGCGCGGACGCAGTTGAATGCTGATGCGCGGCCCTGCCGGCCGTTTCGTCTTGGGGACCGCGTGTTCCCACGTGCGCTGGCAGCAACGCACAACACACTAGAAGCATTGCGGGTTTCTGGTGTCTGACCTGGGAGAAGACATGCAACTCGTCAAAAACAACACCGCCGTTCGACTCGTCAAGGATGCCGACCGTATCTCGTGCAACGGCGGAACGATCACCTACCGGGTGCTGAACCCGGAGGGTGAATACGTCGGCGGGATCGCCGACTACCGGGATTGGGCGGGCCACAAGTACGGGGGTCGGCGGTGGCTGGCTTGGCACCGGCTCACCGGCGACCAGGCGGCACGCTGGAACACCGAAGGGCACCGCACCCGTCAGGCTGCCGTAGCGGCCATCACGGTGGAACTGCGGCGGAACCAGGCGGCGGGAACCATGCAACCTGAAGTGTTGGCCGACGCACCCGGTTTGCTTCACGCCGCGACCCTGGGCGGAGCGTTGTTCGTGTACGAGTCGACTCTAATGCGTGCGGGCGTTCATAACGAGAAATACCAGCCCGTAGAGGACTACCTCCGCGACACGGGGGCGGTGCTCGTCACCGAGCACGAACAGCACGACCTGTACATGGCGCACCGCCGGGCGCGGCTGCGCGTGTACCGGATCGGTGACGGTGTTGTCCCGGACGTCGCGGTCTGCCACGAATACATCGGGGACGGTGGCAAGGTGAGTTTCCTGCCCGTGCAGGTCACGCGGGACGAACACGACTGGTACACGGTCACCGACACCGCCGGTGAACCGTTCGGATGGGTATCCGAACACGAGGGGCGTTGGGTGGCGTACCAATCCAACGACGGTGAAACCGTGGTAGGGATATCGGAGGATACCTACGCCACCCGGCAGGAAGCGGTTAACGTGGTCGTGGAGTGGCGTTTCTACGAGTAACCGCCTCACTCAACGACACCGGCGTAGTACGGAACCCCCGGCCCCACACGGAGCGCGGGGGTTTCGTATCCCAGGCCTCGATCAGGTCTACCTGGGTGATCACCAGCCGGTCAGGGTCGAGAACGAATTCTCGTTTGCCGGGGTAGTACGCAAGAACCTCGCGGCGGTCAACCATCGGGGTGACATACAATCCGCCCCGGCCGGTTCGGCCGGAATGGTATTTCTGGTACATCCGGGCCGTGGCCTGGTCGTTGGACCAGGACATGCCCCGCTTGTGCTCGGGGTGGCAGCCGCGATACAGCGGCCCCGGCGGCTCCGGGTGCCGCAACGCCGGGCGTGCTGCCCGGAACATCTCGCACCACTCGCGGTGCCCGATATCCGTCGTGAGGGTTTCACCTTTCCATGATTCGGACACGGCAGCAGCCAACAGCTCCGTATCGTCGCCGAACACACCCGCCGAATAGTATTCGTACAACGCTTCCGGGTTGATAACCCCGGAGTCGACCAAACCGGGCGGCCATGGGCGGAAATCTGAGGATTTACCGCCGCCGCCTGCGGCCTTATCCGGCATTGTTGCCGTCCAGCTTCGCCCGCATACGCCGCGTGAACTCATCCAACGGAGTATCAGGCTGAGGCCTACCCGGCTGCTCCAGCAACTCGAT
>JAFMQT010000456.1 GCA_017354515.1 Nocardia sp.
AGTGAGCCGATATGCACCGGATTACTACTCGACTCGAGCCGGAAGAACTCCGCATCCCGCGGCGACAGTCTGGTGATCACGCTGTCGGTTACTCCTTTCTGTGCATTCCGTGATTTCCCCCGCCTTCCATTGTGCGGTGCCACAACCCGTTCGCGGCCGATCGTGTGGGACTTGTCGCGTCGGCGCGGAAATCGCCCCGCGTCGCGTTCGGCATGGCATGCTGGTGCGGTTCGTGCCATGGGCATGCCGACAGGGGAGTGTCGAAATGGGGAGTGTCGAAATGGGGAATTCATGTGCCGGCTCGGGATACGCCCGCTCGACCGGGCGTGCACCGGTGTCGGAACCGCCACTGGAATCGCGTGCGGGCAGTGCCCGAACCGGAGATCGCCGCGCGCGATCGCGCACCGCGCGCCGGAGCGGACATGACGGCCGATCGCCGTCCGGCTCGGCGGCCATGGGTGCGGCGGTTACCCGGCAGGGCGCTGCGACTGATGAAACCAATTGTGTCGCTGAGCAATTCGCGCAGCGGGTGATGCGCTTGGTGCTGGAGGTCATCGATGGCCGCAGACCGCTGGGACAGTTGCGTCCGGTGGTCGAACCGACCGTCCTGGCGGCCGTCGAGACGCTCGCGCGCACCGCGACCGCCGAGCGCAGACTCGGCACCGCACTGCTGGTGACCGTGCACACCGCCGAGGTGAGTATCGACAGCGCCGAGGTCTTCGGCGGCTATGAGCGCGGCAACCGCCGCTTCGCGATCGCGGCCCGGCTGGTGCTGCGGCGTGGCCGCTGGCGGGTGGCTGCCCTGCGAATGCGCTGAGCGCAAGATGTGCGTCCGCGAAGAGCCGGCTGTGCATACCTGCGGGGTGTGACCGGCCGCCGCATGGACGCCTACCATGGAACCCGCATTACCATGGACGATGCCGCTATCAGCGCATCAGGGACTTCGCCCATACCATGTGGCGAGGCCCCGCTGTGCTGTGACGAGCGCATATCCCGACAGCGGTACTGCCGGACCACACCATCGACCAGAGGACTGACGAGACCCGTGCCTGCGCTGACACTGACGAGGTTGCTACGTATCGGTGAGGGCCGCACGGTCAAGCGGCTCGCCAACCTGGCCGACGAAGTGCTCAGCCTGGAGGACGAGTACGCCGAGTTCACCGACGCGGACCTGCGCGCCAAGACCGTGGAGTTCCGAGAGCGCTTCGCCGATGGCGAAACTCTGGACGAGCTGTTGCTCGACGCGTTCGCGACCGCCCGCGAGGCCTCGTGGCGAGTGCTGAACCAGAAGCATTACAAGGTGCAGATCATGGGTGGCGCCGCCCTGCACATCGGCAATGTCGCCGAGATGAAGACCGGTGAGGGTAAGACCCTGACCTCGGTGCTGCCGGCCTATCTCAACGCCCTGAGCGGCGAGGGCGTCCACATCGTCACCACCAACGACTATCTGGCCCGCCGTGACTCGGAGTGGATGGGCCGCGTCCACCGCTTCCTCGGTCTGCGGGTCGGCGCGATCCTGTCCGGTATGACCCCGGCCGACCGGCGCGAGGCCTACAACGCCGACATTACCTACGGCACCAACAACGAGTTCGGTTTCGACTATCTGCGCGACAACATGACCCATTCGCTGGACGATCTGGTGCAGCGCGGGCACAACTTCGCCGTGGTCGACGAGGTCGACTCGATTCTGATCGACGAGGCCCGGACCCCGCTGATCATCTCCGGCCCGGCCGACGCCTCGAGTAAGTGGTACGCCGAATTCGCGCGGATGGCGCCGCTGCTGAAAAAGGATGTGCACTACGAGGTCGACATCAAGAAGCGGACCGTCGGTGTGCACGAGGCGGGCGTGGAATTCGTCGAGGACCAGCTCGGAATCGACAACCTGTACGAGGCCGCGAATTCGCCGCTGGTCAGCTATCTGAACAACGCCATCAAGGCCAAGGAACTCTACGTCCGCGACAAGGACTACATCGTGCGCGACGGTGAGGTCATCATCGTCGACGAGTTCACCGGCCGTATCCTCGTCGGCCGCCGCTACAACGAAGGTATGCACCAGGCCATCGAGGCCAAGGAGAAGGTGGAGATCCAGCCGGAGAACCAGACGCTGGCCACCATCACCCTGCAGAACTATTTCCGCCTGTACGACAAACTCTCGGGTATGACCGGTACCGCCGAGACCGAGGCCGCCGAACTGCACCAGACCTACGGCCTGGGCGTGGTGCCGATTCCGACGAACAAGCCGATGATCCGCAGGGACGAGGCGGATCTGATCTACAAGACCGAGGAATCCAAATTCGCCGCGGTCGCCGACGACATCGCCGAGCGGCACGAGAATCACCAGCCCGTGCTGATCGGTACCACCTCGGTCGAGCGGTCGGAATATCTGTCCAAACTGCTCACCAAACGCGGTATCGCGCACAACGTGCTGAACGCGAAATTCCACGAGCAGGAAGCGCAGATCATCGCCGAGGCCGGCCGCCCGGGTGCGGTCACCGTCGCGACCAATATGGCCGGTCGTGGTACCGATATCGTGCTCGGCGGTAATCCGGACATCATCACCGACAAGCTGCTGCGCCAGCAGGGCCTGGACCCGATGGAGACCCCGGAGGATTACGAGGCCAACTGGCTGCCCGCCCTCGAACAGGTCAAACAGCAGGTCGAGGAAGACGCCGACCTGGTCCGCGACGCCGGCGGCCTGTACGTCCTGGGTACCGAACGGCACGAGTCGCGGCGTATCGACAATCAGCTGCGCGGCCGCTCCGGTCGTCAGGGCGATCCGGGCGAATCGCGGTTCTACCTGTCGCTAGGTGACGAGCTGATGCGCCGATTCAACGGTGCCGCGCTGGAGTCGATCATGACCCGGCTCAGCCTGCCCGATGATGTGCCGATCGAGGCCAAGATGGTCTCGCGCGCCATCAAGAGCGCGCAGACCCAGGTCGAACAGCAGAACTTCGAAATCCGCAAGAACGTTCTGAAGTACGACGAGGTCATGAACCAGCAGCGCACGGTGATCTACGACGAGCGCCAGCGCATCCTGTCCGGTGAGGATATGGAGGGCCAGGTCCAGTCCATGATCACCGATGTGATCACCGCGTACGTGCATGGCGCCACCGCCGACGGATACGTCGAGGACTGGGATCTGGACAAACTGTGGGGTGCGCTGAAAACCCTGTACCCGGTGAGCATTCGGCATCAGGATCTGACCGGTGTGGCCACCACCGGCGAGATCGGTGACCTCGATCAGAACGAACTGCTCGAGGCCATCCTGGACGACGCCCACGACGCCTACTCGCGGCGCGAGAAGGAAATCGACGATCTGGCCGGTGCGGGCAGTATGCGCAATCTGGAACGCCAGGTACTGCTGTCGGTGCTGGACCGCAAATGGCGCGAACACCTCTACGAGATGGACTATCTCAAGGAGGGCATCGGCCTGCGCGCGATGGCCCAGCGCGATCCGCTGGTCGAATATCAGCGCGAGGGTTTCGACATGTTCACCGCCATGCTCGAGGGCCTGAAGGAGGAGTCGGTCGGCTTCCTGTTCAACCTGCAGGTCGAGGTCCAGGAGCCGCAACCGCAGGGCAGTGCGATCGATCCCGGCCTGCGCTCCCCGGTCGGCGCCCTGCCGCCCGCCCCCCAGGCCAACAGTGGCAATGCCGCCCCGGCGCCGTTGCGCGCCAAGGGAATCGACCCGCGCGGCCCCGGCGGCATGAGCTTCTCCGGCCCCAACGAGGGCGGTAACGCCGAAGTGCGCAGTGCCGCACAAGAATACGGTGCCGCCCCGGCCGCAGCCACGACCCGTCGCGAGCGTCGCGGCGCCGCCCGTACCGAGGCCAAGGGGCCCAAGCCTCCGAAGTCCAAGCGCCGCCGCTG
>JAFMQT010000136.1:0-7458 GCA_017354515.1 Nocardia sp.
AGGCGCTCGAGGTGCGCGCCGACGATATCGACCGGGGCCGGTCCGACCGGATCCGTGCCCTGGCCGCGGAGAATCGAGCCGCCGTCGACGGACTGCGGGAGGCCGAACTCGCGCGCGGCGACGAGGATGTCATCAGCATGGCCGCCATCTCGGCGGTGCTGGGTGAGCTGCTCGACGACGACGACATCGTGTTCAACGAGTACGTCTCCTACCCCGACCTGCTGGGGCGCACGAAGCCCGGCACGTATTACTTCCTGCCGGCGTCGGGTGGTCTGGGCTGGGGCCTTCCCGCCGCACTGGGCGCCCAGTACGCGGCCCCGGACCGCACCGTGGTCGCCACTCTCGGCGACGGCGCGTACATGTTCGCCAATCCGGCGGCCTGCCATCACGCGGCCGCCAAACACGAGCTGCCGGTGTTGACGATCATCGCCAACAACTGCAACTGGACAGCCGTCGACTCGGCGACCTACCTCGTCTATCCCGACGGCACCGCGGCCACCAGTGGTGAGGATCGCTTCTCCAACCTCGCCCCCGCGCCGGACCTCGCGGCCTACTGCACCGCGTCGGGCGGCCACGGGGCGACCGTTCACCGTCGCAGCGAACTCGAGGGCGCGATCAAGGAGGCGCTGCGCGTCGTGCGCGACGAACGACGTCAGGCGCTGCTCGACATCCGCTGCAAATGACCCCGTCCGCACCACCGCCGACCGTTTCACCCGATGGAGATCTGATGCGATACAACCACGCCGAGCTGTTCGCCGGCGTCGCCGCGGCGACACCCGAGCGCGACTGCATCGTGTTCCGGGACCGGAGGCTGCGCTACCGCGATGTCGCCTCTCGCGTCAACCGGCTGGCGAATCTCCTGCTGTCCCACGGGATTACGGTCCACCGGTCGCGGGCCGAGCTGCAGCCGTGGGAATCGGGGCAGGATCATGTCGCGCTGTACCTGCTCAACGGCAACGAGTATCTGGAGGGCATGCTGGGGGCCGCGGCCGCCCGCGCGGCATCGTTGAATGTCAACTACCGCTACGTCGAGGCCGAACTCGCCTACCTCCTGAACGATTCCTCGCCGCGAGCGATCATTTATCACGCTCGTTTCGCCCCGACGCTCGAGGCGGTGCTGGGTTCGCTGCGCAATCCGCCGGCACTGCTGCTGCAGGTGGCCGACGAATCCGGCAACGCGCTGCTTCCCGGAGCCCGCGACTACGAGCAGGCCCTCGCGGCCTCCGGCGACCAGGCCCCGCGGACGGCGCCGGACCCCGACGACCTGTACATGGTCTACACCGGCGGCACCACCGGAATGCCGAAGGGCGCCATCTGGGCCCAGGCGGACATCCTCGAAAGTGCCTTGGCGGCATTCCTTCCCGAGGGTTTGTTCGATGTGTCCTCGACGGCAGAGGGCGTCGGCCTGGCCGTCGCCGGCGACCGGCGCGTCGTGCTGCCGCTGCCCCCGCTCATGCACGCCGCCGCCCAATGGATCGCGCTGGCCGGTGTGCTGACCGGCGGCACCGTCGTCTTCCCCGACGTCGTCGACCGGCTCGACCCGGCCGCGGTGTGGGAGGTCATCGACAGGGAAGGTGTGCAGCTGATGAACCTCGTGGGGAATTCGTTCGCGACCCCGCTGTGCGATGAGTTCGAGCGTGGCGGATTTCACGGGCGGAGCCTGCAGATGATCGGTACCGGTGGCGCCGTCGCCAGCGCATCGGTCAAGGACCGGATCCTGCGGCTGCTGCCGCACGTCGTCATCGCCGATGTCGCCGGATCCTCGGAGACCGGATCGCAGTTGTCGAATCTGAGTTCGGTTGCGGAACCGGCGGTTTCGGGTGTGTTCACACCGGCGCCCGGCTCCTGCGTGGTGAACGAGGATCGGGACCGGATCCTGGAACCGGGTGACCCCGCGACCGGTTGGCTGGGTCGGTACGGCGCCATCCCGTTCGGATACCTCGGTGA
This sequence comes from Nocardia sp., assembly GCA_017354515.1. GTDB lineage: Bacteria > Actinomycetota > Actinomycetes > Mycobacteriales > Mycobacteriaceae > Nocardia. The sequence goes on from JAFMQT010000136.1 coordinate 1,948, forward strand.
CCGCGACAAGACCGAGCGCACATTTCCGGTCGTCGAGGGACGGCGGGTGGCGGTGCCCGGCGATCGGGCGCGACACCACGCCGACGGCAGCATCGAACTGCTCGGCCGCGACTCGGTGACCATCAACTCCGGCGGGGAGAAGATCTTCGCCGAGGAGGTCGAGGAAGCGCTGATCGTCCATCCCGCCGTCGGCGATGTCGTCGTCGTCGGCCGGCCGAGTGAGCGGTGGGGCAGCGAAACCGTCGCCGTCGTGCAAATGGTTCCCGGACACGACCCGACCGACGAGGAACTGCTGGCCGACGCCGGCCGGCGGCTCGCTCGCTACAAGTTGCCCAAAGCGATTGTCCGCGTGGACGCGGTGCTCCGGAGTCCGGCCGGCAAGGCCGATTACCGGTGGGCCGGCACCGTCGCCGCAGAAGCCCTGTCCGCACAGAAAGAGCTGATCAAATGACTATGACCACCGACCCGATCGTCGACGTCGCGCCCGAGGAACTGCAGCGCCTGCTCGACGCCCAGCGAGCCGCCCAGGATCTGGACCCGATTCCCGATGCCGCGACTCGTCGCGATCGTGTCGATCGCCTGGTCGCCGCTGTCCTGGATTATCGCAGCGAACTCGCCGAGGCGCTCAGCGCCGACTTCGGCGCGCGCCCGGTGACCACTTCGCTGGAGGTCGACATCCTCGGCGGTTTGCAGGAGATCGCCGATACCCGGGAGCGGATCGAGGAGTGGATGGCTCCGACCGAGGTGCCGGCGGCGCTGGGCGGTGCCATTCCGACCTTCGTCCAGAATCGTCCGAAGGGGGTCGTCGGGGTCATCGGCCCGTGGAACTTCCCGGTCGTACTCGTCTTCGTGCCGGCGGTGGAAGCGCTCGCGGCCGGCAATCGCGTGATGATCAAGTTCTCCGACATGATGCCGCGTACCGGGGCGGTGTTCGCCCGCGCGGTGGCGTCCCGGATGCGCCCCGAGGAGGTCGTCGTCGTCAACGGCGGCTTGAAGACCGCCACCGCGTTCTCCGACCTGCGGTTCGACCACATCTTCTTCACCGGCTCGCCGAAGGTCGGCCGCCTGGTCGCCACGGCCGCAGGAAAGAACCTGGTCCCGGTCACCCTGGAGCTCGGCGGTAAGAATCCCGCGATCGTCGGCCCCGACGCAGATGTCGCCGAAGCTGCCGCACGGATCGCCGCGGCCAGGCTGTTCAACAACGGGCAGGTGTGCTTGTCGCCGGACTACGCCTTCATCCCCGAGTCGGGCCGGCGGGACTTCGTCGAGGCCTATCGCAAGGCGGTGCTCACCCACTTTCCGACCTTCGTCGACAACCCCGATGTGGTCTCGATCGTCAACGACGCCAACTACGCCCGCGTTACCGGCCTCGTCGCCGACGCCAAGGCCAAGGGCGCGACGGAGGTCGTGATCGTCCCCGAGCAGGAGCGGGACCGGGTACCGGACCCGCAGGCCCGGCGCCTTCCGCCGACACTGCTGCTCGACACCGCCGCCGACGCCGAGATCAACTCCGAGGAGATCTTCGGCCCGGTGCTGGTGGTACACACCTACTCCGACGTCAACGAGGCCATCGACCATGTAGCGAGGGGCGAGCATCCGCTGTCGTCGTACTGGTACGGCGGTGACACCGACGAGTTCCAGCGGTTCCTACTGCGGACGACCTCGGGTGCGGTGTCGCGCAACGACTTCGGCTTGGCCTACGGCAATCCCGCGGCGCCGTTCGGCGGCGTCGGGATGAGCGGTTCGGGCGCGTACCACGGCAAGGCCGGATTCGACACCTTCTCCCATCAGCGTCCCGTCGCCCAGAGTGACCTGCCGACCGGTTTGGCCGGTGCGCTGGTCCCGCCGCTGACACCCGAGCGCGTCGAGACCGTCGCCGCTACCGCCGCGGCCGCGGCGGCCGAGGTCACCGCGCGACTGCGCCCGGACGGGGCACCGCGATCATGAGCGCGTTCGAGACCATCCGCTACGAGAAGCCGGCGGACAAAATCGCGCGCATCGTGCTCGATCGTCCCGAGGCGAGAAATGCGCAGAGTATGCGCCTGCTGTACGAACTCAACGACGCATTCGACCTTGCCGCACAGGATGATTCGATCAGTGTGATCATCCTCGCCGCGGCCGGCCCGCACTTCTCCGCCGGCCACGATCTGCGCGACGGTGAGGCCCTGCGGGTGGTGAGTGAGCACCGTCGGGTCGGCACCTGGTGCGGATTCGGTTGTGCCGGTGCCGAATCCCAGATGGCGATCGAGAAGGAGATGTACATCGGGCTGTCGGAGCGGTGGCGGAACCTGCCGAAACCGACGATCGCCGCCGTCCAGGGAAAGGTGATCGCCGGCGGGTTGATGCTGGTGTGGCCCTGCGATCTGATCGTGGCCGCCGAGGACGCACTGTTCCAGGACAACACCGTCTCGATGGGTGTCTCGGGCGCCGAGTTCTTCAATCACCCGTTCGAGGTCGGCGTCCGCAAGGCCAAGGAGATGCTGTTTACCTCCGACTTCCTGTCCGCGACCGAGGTCCATCGGCTCGGCATGGTCAACCACGTGGTGCCCGGCGAGGAATTGGAGTCGTTCACCCTGGGGCTGGCCTCACGGATCGCCGAAAAGCCCTTGTTCGCACTGAAACTCGCGAAGGAGTCGGTCAACGTCGCCCAGGACAATCAGGGCCGGGCCACCGCGATGCAGACCTCCTTCGCCTATCACCAGCTGTGCCACAGCCACAACCAGCAGGTCCATGGCATGGTGATCGATCCGGGTTTCATGGAGCGCACATTCGCGACGAAGGCCGGGACGCGGTCATGACCGGTTATCTGTCGAAGAGGTCATGATGACCGGCGTCGTGCTCGTCGATGCGGGACGGTCCGCGATCATCCCCGATGATCCGGGCCTGCCCGATCTGCCCGCGGGACTGGTCGAGGATGTGATCGCGGCGCTGCTGCGCAGAAGCTGCCTGGACCCGTCCGAGGTCGCCGAACTGTTTCTGGCCGACCCTCGTCACCTGCCGGCGGGCAGTTCGCCCGGGCCATCCGGTACGGGCGTGGCCGGGCCGCTCGGCCTGCCGACCACCCTCGCCACGAGTAGTTCGCTGAGCATGGCGCAAGCGGTCAGAACGATCGAAGACAACCCGGACGTCGTCGCGGTCGTCGCGGCCGCCGACCCCGGACCGAGCCACCCGGCCGCCGGCGGCGCCGCCCATCCGCGGCTGCGGCAGCATACGGCCGGGATCGTCGCCGCCTGGTGGGATATCGCACCCGATGAGATGGCCGCCTGGGCGCGCTCGTCCTACACCCGATCGGCGGAATGTCTCGCGGCCGGGGACTTCGCGGACGAGATCGTATCCACCACTGCCGGTTACCTCGTCGATTGCTATCGCAAGCCGCAGGTCGGCGATCGGTTCACCGGCAGGGTGAGCGACGGCGCCGCCCCCGCCGACGATGGCCCGGCCGTCATCGCGCATCCGGCTCGCGGCGCGAGTGCGATCCTGCTCGCCGCCGAGTCGACCGCCGTCGAATTGGGGCTGCCGGTCCGCGCCCGGTTGCACGCCTCCCGGACGGTGCGCTCGGCCTGCGAATTCGGCATCGCCCCCCTCGGTGCGGGCGGTGTCGACGAACTGCTGATCCCCGGTGGTTTCTCCATCGGTTGCCTGGACCAGCTCGAGGTCCCCGAGCACTGCGCGGTGACACCCGTGGCCTGGATGAAGGAGACCGGAATCAGCGAGTACCTGCTCAACCCGCGCGGCGGCGATCTCGGATTCGGTCATCTGCCGCGGTCGGGAGATCTGCGGTCACTGGTGACCATGGTGAATTCGCTGGCGGACACCGGTGGGCGATTCGGCGCACTGGTGGCCTCCGATATCCGCTGGACCACCGTATTCGTTCTCGCCACCCAATGAAAGGACACACCACGATGAAGGCCGCACTGTTCTACGGCAAGGAAGATCTGCGCGTCGAGGAGGTTCCCGAGTCCGGCAGCCCCGGTCCGGGCCAGGTGAAGCTGCGCAACGCCTACGCCGGTATTTGCGGCTCGGACCTGCACTTCTATTTCTTTCCCGAATCCCTGCCGTTCCGTTTGGACAAACCACATCCGCTGACCGGCGCGGCATTACCCCAGACCCTGGGCCACGAATTCGCGGGCACCGTCGTCGAAGTGGGCGAGGGCGTGACCGAGGTGAAGGTCGGCGACCGCGCCGCGGTATTCCCGCTGGCCGCCTCCTGCGGTGACTGCGCCGCCTGCCGGAAGGGGCTGCCGTTCTCCTGCGCGATGATGGGCTCGATCGGCGCGAACGCGCCCGGCGGTGGCCTATCCGAGTTCACCACGGTCGATGTCTCGGCACTGCACCTGCTGCCGGAGAACGTCGATCTGCGGATGGGCGCGCTCGTCGAGCCGATGGCGGTCGGCTGGCATGCCGTCGAACGCAGCGGCGTCCGGGCCGGCGGTACGGCGCTGATCGCGGGCGCGGGGCCGATCGGCATCGGCGCGTGGTTCGCGCTGCAGGCGCGTGGAGTGCGGAAGGTGCTCGTTTCCGAGCCGAGCGCCGAGCGGCGGGCGATCATCTCCGGATTGGGCGCGAAGGTCGTCGACCCGGTGAACGAGGACCTGTCCGCCGCCGTCGCGGACGTGACCGGTGGCGCCGGAGTCGACGTCGCCGTGGACGCGGCCGGATCCGGCGCCGCGATCACCTCGGCCCTGGCGAATCTGTCCCCCGGGGGTCGCTTGGTCGTCGTCTCGCTGCACGAGCAGCCGATGGAGTTCCTGCCCACCCTGCTGATGATGGGCGAGACCGAAATCGTGGGCGCCGTCGGCTACCGCCCGGAGGAATTCGACGCCGTCATCGCCGCGATGGCCCGCGGTGTCTACGACACCACCGGCTGGGTCGAGGAGATCGAGCTGACCGGTGTCGTCGACGCCATTCGTGCCCTGCGCGAGGGTGCGGGCGCCAAGGTCCTTATCCGCACCAACTGATTACGAAAGGCTGTAAACCCATGACCGAGTTGAACAAGAAAGAAATGGAAGAAATCCTTCTCGCTCACGAAATCGCTGAGCTGGAAATGGATATCGACGCCACACTGGCGACACTCACGCCCAATCCGCATTATGAGCTGGCGGCGCTGGGCTGGGCGATCGACGGCCTCGACGCGGTTCGCGAAACGTACCGGCGCATTCTGCCGAACCAGAATCGCGATGTCGCCGCCGAGAAACGAGTGCACGCGGTGGCCGCCAACACGCTGCTGCGGGAGGCGTTCATGTCGTTCAACACCCTTGCGGGTGAACGGGTTACCGGCCTGTATCTGGTGGTGATGGCCTTCGACCCCGACCTGAAGCTGATCTCGGGCGAGCGAATGTACATGGACCCCAACTTCGCCCAGATGATGAGTGAACAGCTCGGCCCCGATTTCGGGACGCTGCCGGGTGTTTCGCGCATCGGTGATACGGCGCCGAACATCGAGAAGCACGACGCCTACAAGTACGCGGAGGCGCGCGGACTGACTATTACACCCCCGAAGTAGACGGAGCC
>JAFMQT010000136.1:7468-9635 GCA_017354515.1 Nocardia sp.
GTGGTCGGCCTGCTCGACGAGTTGACGGCGCGGCATCCGGGACTGGATCCCGCCGCTATAGACGACATCGTCCTGGGTGTGGTCTCCCCGGTCGGGGACCAGGGCGGCGATATCGCGCGCGCCGCCGCGATGGCCGCCGGTATGCCGGACACTGTGACCGGCGTCCAGTTGAACCGGTTCTGTTCCTCCGGCCTCGAAGCGGTCAATCAGGCCGCGGCGCGGGTGCGCTCGGGCTGGGAGAATCTGATCGTCGCCGGCGGTGTCGAGTCGATGTCACGAGTGCCGATGGGCTCGGACGGCGGTGCCATGTTCAACGACCCGGCGCTGACCTATGACTCGTACAACGCTCCGCAGGGCATCGGCGCCGACCTGATCGCGACAATCGAGGGGTTTTCGCGGGAGGACGTCGACCGGTTCGCCGTGCGGTCGCAGGATCGCGCCGACGCCGCGTGGTCGGGTGGTTATTTCGCGAAATCCGTTGTGCCGGTGAAGGACATCAACGGCATAACCATTCTCGACCATGACGAGCATCGCCGTCCGGGCAGCACCGTCGAGGGCCTGGGCCGGCTCCGGCCGGCGTTCGCGGACCTGGGCGAGGTGGGTGGTTTCGACGCGGTGGCCCTGCAGAAGTATCACTGGGTCGAGCGGATCGACCACGTGCACACCGGTGGAAACTCCTCCGGGATCGTCGACGGCGCGGCGCTGGTGCTGATCGGCGACGAGCGGGCCGGCACGGCCCTCGGGCTCACCCCACGTGCCCGGATCACCGCCGCGGCGATCACCGGATCGGATCCGACGATCATGCTGACCGGGCCCACCCCGGCCACCCGCAAAGTGCTCGATCTCGCCGGGCTGACGATCGACGACATCGACCTGTTCGAGCTCAACGAGGCGTTCGCTTCGGTGGTCATGAAGTGGATGAAGGATTTGAAACTTCCCGACGAGAAGGTGAATGTCAACGGGGGCGCGATCGCGATGGGACATCCGCTGGGCGCCACCGGCGCGATGATCCTCGGCACCATGGTGGACGAATTGGAGCGCCGGCAGGCCCGGCGCGCACTGGTCTCGCTGTGCGTGGCCGGCGGTATGGGTATCGCGACGATCATCGAGCGGGTGTGAGGGCGTGGGCGTCATCATTTCGGGGTTCATCTGGTCGTTCGTCGGTTACCGGAGCCGCGCCGCCGATGCGGCTCCGGCCGCGATCGCCTCAGATCGTGGCGCCGACGTCGTGGGTGACCAGCCGGTCGAGGGCGCGTTCGGCGACGGCCGCGATGGTCATCGAGGGGTTGCAGGCCGCGCAGTTGCCGGGCAGTAGGGCGCCGTCGAGGACGTAGAGACCGCGCTGTCCGTGGACCCGGCCTTCCAGGTCGCAGACGGTGCCCATGGTGGCACCGCCGAGGGCGTGCCAGGTGGAGGGGAAGACGGTGTTGTTGTCGAAGAGGGTGCCGGCCGTTCCGGCGATGCGCTGCACGAGGGGCCCGATATAGCCGTTCTGGGCGGCCGCGTCACCTTCCTTCGGCCAGTGCAGTAACGCGTCGTCGGTGCGGGCGTCGTAGGCGAAATGCCCACGGGCACTGCTGACTCCGTAGCCGACCAGGGTGGTGGTGCGGGTGTCCATACCCATCGGGGGCATGGACGCCTGGATGACGGTGGTGGCCTTGTGCGGGTCGGCCCAGTTCAGACTGCCGTAGATGACCGGACCGCCCTGCACCGGTTCGATGTCGTCGTCGAGGCAGGTCCAGCTGTAGATGCGGTCGGCGTTGGTGCCCCAGTTGCCGCCGAGACCGTCGGGCATTCCGGGGATCGCTCCCTTCGCGACCGCGCGCACGAGAAGTCTTGTGGTGTTGAGACTTCCGGCGGCCATGATGAGCGTTCCGGTGGTGAGGATCTTCTGCTCGAGTACGTTTCCGGCGGTGTCGATGTGGTCGACGTGCACCCGCCAGCGGCCGTCGGGGGCACGCTCGACGTCGGTGACATGGTGCAGGGGTTCGACCGTGACCCGGCCGGTGGCCTCGGCGGCGGCGATGTAGGTGACATCGACACTGTATTTGCCGCCGTTGTTGACTCCGAGCGCGCCGTCGCCGTTGGTGTAGGACGGCTTCATCCGGCCGCGGAGTTCGGCGAGCGCGTAGTTCCAGTCGATCGGCATCGGGATCTTCGAGACCGG
>JAFMQT010000457.1 GCA_017354515.1 Nocardia sp.
GGCCCCCACCGCCTGATCTGGATGCGGATCAGCGACTTGTCCTGTGCGGCCATCGCTTTGCGGTATTCGTCCCAGTCCGGATGCTCCCCCGCCACACACCGGTAGTAGTCCACCAGTCCGTCGAGCGCGGCCGGCATATCCAGCACCTCGGCCTCGCCGTCGATCTGCACGTACGGCCCGTTCCAGTCGTCGGAGAGCACGCAGATCGACACTCGCGGCCTGCGACGGATATTGCGCACCTTGGCCCGGGCCGGATAGGTGGCGATCACGATCCGCCCACCGGAGTCGACGCCGCAGGTCACCGGTGAGAGCTGCGGGCCGCCGCCGGCGCGGGTGGTGACCAGTACGCCACGATGACGCGAGCGCGCGAAGTCGAGCAGCTCTTCCCGATCGACGCTGGTCGCGGTCGCGATACGGGGCATGGGCCGGTCCTTTCCGGCTGCTCCCGCCGCCCTCCCCGGGTGGCGGAATTCGCCTACAATTTCGGGAGTGCATTTCCTCCCCGGACACACCCCACCCTACGACCTCACCTACGACGACCTGTTCCTCGTGCCCAACCGCACGGATGTGTCGTCCCGGTTCGACGTCGACCTGTCCACCACCGACGGAACCGGCACCACCATTCCCATCGTGGTCGCGAATATGACCGCGGTGGCCGGCCGCCGGATGGCGGAGACGGTGGCCCGGCGCGGCGGCATCGTCGTTCTGCCACAGGATCTTCCGATCTCGGCGGCGGCGCAGACCATCTCCTTCGTCAAGAGCCGCTCACTGACCGCCGACACCCCGGTCACGCTAGGGCCGGACAATTCGGTGTCGGAGGCGATGGCCCTGATCCACAAGCGGGCACACCGCGCGGTGGTGGTACTCGAGGAGGGGAAGCCGGTCGGGGTGGTCACCGAATCGGCGTGCGCCGATGTGGACCGATTCGCGCGGCTGAACACGGTCGCCGATACCGGTTTCGTCGCCGCCGACGTGGCCACGTCCCCGCGCGAGATCTTCGAGCGGATCGAGGCCGCGCACACCGATCTGGCGGTGTTGATCGACGAATCCGGGGCACTGGCGGGCCTGATGACCCGCACGGGCGCGGTCCGGGCCGGAATCTACACCCCCGCCGTGGATGCCCGCGGCGCGCTGCGGATCGCCGCCGCGGTCGGCATCAGCGGCGATGTCCCCGCCAAGGCCAAGGCACTGGTCGACGCCGGCGCCGATGTGCTGGTCATGGATACCGCGCACGGCCATCAGCTCAAGATGCTCGAGGCGCTCGGATCGGTCGCCGCTCTGGAACTCGGTGTGCCGCTGGTCGCGGGCAATGTGGTCTCCGCGCAGGGCACCCGCGATCTGGCCGAGGCCGGGGCCGACATCGTCAAGGTCGGCGTCGGGCCCGGAGCCATGTGCACCACCCGCATGATGACCGGCGTCGGCCGCCCGCAGTTCTCGGCGGTGGCCGAATGCGCCGCCGCCGCACAGGAACTCGGTGTGCACGTCTGGGCGGACGGTGGGGTGCGCCATCCCCGCGATGTCGCGCTGGCGCTGGCCGCGGGTGCGTCGAATGTGATGATCGGCTCCTGGTTCGCGGGCACCTACGAATCCCCGGGCGATCTGCGTGTGGATCGTGACGGCAACGCCTACAAGGAGAGTTTCGGGATGGCGTCCAAACGGGCCGTTGCCGCCCGCACCGCCGCCGACAGCGGATTCGACCGGGCCCGCAAGGCACTGTTCGAAGAGGGCATTTCCACCTCGCGGATGCGGCTGGACCCCGAACGTCCCGGCGTCGAGGATCTCATCGACCATATCTGCGCCGGCGTGCGCAGCGCCTGCACCTATGCCGGTGCCCGCACCCTGACCGAACTGCACGACAAGGCCGTCCTGGGCGTCCAGTCCGCCGCCGGATTCGCAGAGGGCCGCCCGCTGCCTTCGGGCTGGTGATCACGCCGCGAACCGCCCGCGCCGCGCCGATCGGCATCACACACCGGGCCGGCGCGAGGGCCGACACCCGCGCCGGGGCGGCACCACCGAATTCGCCGACCGGTACCATGGGCTGTGCTGATCGGCGCGAGGTACCGCCATCGGCCACAGCATCGAATCCGTACCGTCCCCTGCGAAAGGAACCAGTTGTCACCCGCGTCCGAGGGCGCCAGACAGGAGGGCTCGTCTACCGAGCCGGGTGACGATCCCGGCGCCCCCGTTTCCGCAGACCCTCCGTTAACCGTGTATGACCGGCCGTCGCGTGCGGGGGGTGGCCGCGCGTGAACATCGTGCTGACCGTCGCCGGGCTGCTCGGTTTCATCGCGCTGACCGCCGGCACCGCGATCTTCGTCGCCGCCGAATTCTCCCTGACCGCACTCGAGCGCAGTACCGTCGAGGCGCACGCCCGGGGTGGAGATCGGCGTGCCCGCCAAGTCCGGCGCGCCCACCATACGTTGTCGTTCCAGCTCTCGGGCGCGCAGCTCGGTATCACGATCACCACGCTGATCACCGGTTTCTTCGCCGAACCGGTGCTGGCGCGGCTGCTGACCCCGGTCTGCGTGGCGTTGGGGGCCTCGCGCGGAGTCGCCGATGCCATCGCGCTGGTGATCGCCCTGGTGCTGGCGACCTCACTGTCGATGACCTACGGCGAACTGGTGCCCAAGAACATCGCGATCGCCGGACCGCTGACCACGGCCCGCTGGACCGCGGGGCCGATGGTCGTGTTCACCACCTGCTTCTCCTGGCTGATCCGGCTGCTCAACGGCGCCGCCAACTGGGGTGTGCGGCAGCTGGGTATCGAACCGGCCGAGGAGCTGCGGTCGGCGCGCTCACCGCAGGAGCTGGGATCGCTGGTACGCACCTCGGCCCAGCGCGGTTCCCTCGATCAGCGGACCGCGCTGGTGGTGGGCCGGTCGCTGGTGTTCGGCCAGCGCAGCGCCGAGGATCTGATGACTCCCCGGGTCAAGATCGAGACACTGGACCAGAACGACACCATCGCCGATCTGATCGATGCCTCCGGCCGCACCGGCCTGTCCCGGTTTCCGGTCATCGACGGCGATCTGGACAATCCATTGGGCATCGTGCACGTCAAACAGGCGTTCCTGTATCCGGTGGCGCGACGCCGCGAGATCATCCTGGCCTCCATCGCGCGGCCGGTTCCGGTCGTTCCCGCCAGCCTCGACGGCGATACCGTGCTGGAGCGGGTGCGCGCGCACGGGATGCAGCTGGCCCTGGTGGTCGACGAATACGGTGGCACCGCCGGACTGGTCACCATGGAGGACATCATCGAGGAGATCCTCGGCGACGTGCGCGATGAACACGATGAGGAGGAACTCGATGTGCGCCGCACCGCCGCGGGCTGGAACTGCTCGGGTCTGCTGCGCATCGACGAGGTCTCCCGCGCCACCGGCTATCACCCCCCGGAGGGCGAATACGACACCCTCGGCGGTCTGGTCTTGACCACCCTGGGCCGGATACCCGTAGCCGGCGACCAGGTCGCGCTGCCGCCGGATACCGCTACCGCGCACTCGCTGGAGCCGCGCAACCGCGGCGGCTGGGCGGCCAGCGTGGAGCGGATGGACGGACGGCGGATCGACCGGGTGCTGCTCGCACCGGTGGACGCCGAGCGGATGACGATCTGGGAGCGCCGCCATGGGTGATCTGTTCGGCGTGCTGCTGACCGGAATCCTGTTGTGCGCCAACGCGTTCTTCGTCGGCGCCGAATTCGCGCTGATCTCCGCCCGCCGCGACCGCCTGGAAACCATGGCGGCCCAGGGTAAACGGGCCGCTGCCACGGTGATCGGCGCGGGCGAGCACCTGTCGATGATGCTCGCGGCGGCGCAGCTGGGCATCACCATCTGCTCACTGCTGCTGGGCCGGGTCGGCGA
>JAFMQT010000137.1 GCA_017354515.1 Nocardia sp.
CGGGATCGAGCTGCACGTGGATGGTGACCGCCGAGCCGTACATCCGCTCGAGCGACGCCGCCAGCTGGTCGCGCTGCTGCGGCGTGAGTTCGGTCGCGGAGCGGACGTGCGCGACGATCTGCTTGCGCAGCGACGCCGCCACGTCGGACAACCGGTCGAAGGCCACACCGACATCACCGTGCGGGCGACTGACCACCTGCTCGGCGAGTTGCAGAGTGACGTCCTCGACCTTGCCGGCGAGCAGACCACGCAACAGGTCGCGCTTGGCCGCTGCCGGCTTGGCGCGATCGGTGAGCGCCTGCTCCAGGTTCGGGTTGTCCTCCAGGGCGCGCCCCAGCCGGAACAGCTCGTCCTCGACCGCGTCGATCCGGCCGCGGTCGGCCGCCGAGCGCAGCAGCGACTCCTGACCGAGCAGTACCAGCGTGTCGACCAGGTCCCGGGTACGAGACCAGTCCTGGGCGACGGCCGTTGTCAGTACGGTCTGAGTGGCCGCGCTGATCTTGCCGCCGAACACGCGCTCGGCCAGTTCCGCGCGCGTCGAACTCGACACCGCCGTATCCGCGAGCGCCACACGCAGCGAACGCTCATCGTCGAGAACGGCGACTACGGCGAACAACTCGGAGCCCGTCGTGGCAATGGTGACGTCACCGGTCGCGGCGAAGGCGGCCGAAAGAGCTTCCCTCGCACGGGAACTCGCCTCGCGGCTCGCTGCGTACATGCTTCCCACTTTCACTGTGTTTGGATTCGGGGACCCGGAGTGGTCATGCCGGAGGCTACCTTCCTCCGATTCCGACCGCCCAGGCAGTGTTGTTCTCCACCTCGGGCGCTGAGGCGGTGTTGCCCTGCCCGAGCAGGCGCCCTGCGTGGCCACACTTCGCTACCGCCTCCGGGCGCCGACCGCTCAGGCAAAGATTACCTTCCCGCCCCGATGCCGGCTTCGTGATCCAGCTCGGTGAGGAAACGATCGATGGACGCCGCCTGTTTGGCGTCATCGGTCACGGACTGCCCGATAATCTTCTCGGCCAAGTCGACCGCGGTACGGCCGACCTCGGAACGCAGCTCCGCCACGATCTGCTGACGCTGCGCGTCGAGGTGAGCGTGCCCGGCGGTCACGATGCGGTCGGCCTCGGCCTGCGCCTCCGACCGCAGCTGAGCCAGAATCCGCTGCCCCTGGGTGCGCGCGTCCTCGCGGATGCGCGCCGCCTCGAGCCGAGCCTCCGCCAGCTGCCGCTGGTAGTTCCGGAGGGTTTCCTGGGCCTGGGCCTGCGCGGCCTCGGCTTCGGCCATCCCGCCTTCGATCTTCTCCGAGCGCTCATCGAGCACTTTAGTCAAACGGGGCACAACGTACTTGTAAAACACGAACCCGATGACGACGACGCACACCACCGACCAGACGATGTCGTATGGCTCCGGAACCAGAGGATTCTTGTCCTCCGCGTTCTCGGCGAGCAGGTACAGGCTGTTCATCGGAATCAGAAGATGAAGCCGGCGACGAGACCGATCAGCGCCAGGGCCTCGGTGAACGCGATGCCCAGGAACATGTTGGTCCGGATGGTGCCCTGCAGTTCGGGCTGGCGGGCGATGCCCTCGATCGCCTTACCGACGACGATGCCCACGCCGACGCCCGGGCCGATGGCGGCCAGACCGTAACCGATGGCGCCGTAGCCCTTGACCCTGCCGGAGGTCTGGGCGAGCTCGGCGGCCACGTACGAGAGGCTCATGTTGTTTCCCTTTCTTTATGTGGTCAGTGCGAGTCGGCGTGCTGCGCCAGGCCGATGTAGACGGCGGTCAGCAACGCGAACACGTAGGCCTGCAGGAAGATCACCAGAAGTTCGAAAAGGGTGAATCCGATTCCCGCGATCAATGAGAACGGCGAGAAGACCTTCATCCAGGAAGCGGCGTCGAACAGGAAGAACTGGGTGGCGCTGAAGAAGAGCACCAGCATGATGTGGCCGGACAGCATATTCGCCATGAGCCGGACGGTCAGCGTGAACGGCCGCAGGATGAATGTCGAGATGAACTCGATCGGAATCAGCAGCACATGCAGGGCAATCGGAACGTTGGGCACCACGATCGAGGACCGGATGTATTTCCACAGGCCGTACTTGCGAATACCGACCCAGTTGAATGTGATGTAGGCGATAACAGCCAGCACCAGCGGCATTCCGACACGTGCGTTCGAGGACACATTCAGGAACGGGACCACGCTCGAGAAGTTCAGGAACAGCACTGTGAAGAAGATCGTCGCGATCAGCGGGAAATATTTCCGGCCGCTCTTCTTGCCGAGTACCTCTTCGCAAATCTGCTCGCGCACGAAAACCAGTCCGATTTCCGCGATGTTCTGCAATCCGCGCGGCACCAGACGGGGGCTTCGGAATGCCAGCAACATCACCGCGATCAGCACGGCCGCCATCAGGATACGAACCAACATCAAACGATCGAGCTCGAACGGAGTTCCCGCGAACAGCACCGCAGAAGGGAAGAAGTCTTGTAGCGAAGGCGCGTGAAACCCGCCCGCCAAAGTGTTGACGCTCAGCGTTCTCTCCCCTGTTCGGGCCGCGGAATATATTCCGACTCCGCGGTTCGATCGGACATTGGGTCGATCGGACAAATGACGATCAGTTGGGTCGACTCAGGTCGGCTCGAAGTTCGTCGGCAGCTGGCGGGGATGAGCCCGCTGTGGCGTCTGTACGTCGGCGACATCGTCGACGGGTGCGAGCCGGCGCCTCACCAGGAAGGTTCCGACTCGGCTGTAAGCATACCCGTCAGTAACAAGTGCTCTTCCCACGGGTTCGACTGCTTACGGTAAAGAGTTTACCAAGCCATCTACGACATTGTGTAGGGGGTACCTGATCAGACCTGGAAATTATCGTGATCGGCCGGTCCGGCGGGCGAGTCCACGGTGGGTACCCGGCGACGCAGTAAGCCGACGGTCTCCGCGCCGAGCACGACCAGCAGCGCCCCCACGACGGTCAGGAACAGCGCGCCGGGACTGTAGAAATCGAATTGGTGCACGATCGCCACGACCACCATGACCACCAGCAGTTTGCCGATCCAGCCGGCCAGCATCACCATGCCCTGGATCCCCGAATCCAGTCTGGCACTGAACAATACGAGCGCGGCCGTGGTCAGGATGAAGAAGCCGCCGATCGCCGAGCCGATGACCGCACCCCAGAATCCCGGCCAGCCCGCGATGAGCGAACCGGCCGGCACCGACACCACCAGCAGCACGCACACACCGACGACGCCGTATCGCAACGCGGCGCGCAGCGGGGCATCGGGGTGGATGTCGGGTGCCGTACTCACCCCGGTCACTTTACTCGGCCTCCCCCTGGCCACCACGCCGCCCGGGCAGCTCCCGCAGCGATGGGACAGCCGTCACAACCAGCGCGAACAGCAGGCCGGCGGCGAACAACAGGACCACGACACTCCGGTTCATCAGGGAGGTGCCGACCGCCGCGAAGGCCAGCACACCGACCCACAGATAAATCAGCAACACCACCCGCCGATGCGAATGCCCGATCTGCAGCAACCGGTGGTGCAGGTGCATCTTGTCGGGTGTGGAGAAACTCACTCCCGCACGCACGCGCCGCACGATCGCCATCACCAGATCCAGCACCGGAATGAACATCACCGCGCCGACCAGCAGCAGCGGTGACAAAAGGCCGACGAAATCGCGGGGGCCGTATCCGGTGAGCGGAATCCGCCCGGAGGCGCCGGTGGAGACCGCGGCCAGCAGCAGCCCGATCAGCATGGAACCGGAGTCGCCCATGAATATTCGCGCCGGGTTGAAATTGTGTGGCAGAAATCCCAGACATCCCCCGGCCAGTGCGGTCGCCAGCAAGGCCGGCGGGAAGGTGTCGGTCGCCCCGCCCTGCTGATAGAGCAGGCCGACCGTGAACACGAACACCGCCGCGGCCGCGATCAGTCCCAGTCCCGCCGCCAGTCCGTCCAGGCCGTCGACGAAATTCATCGCGTTGATCATGGTGACCGTGATCAGCACCGTGACCACCCAGCCCTGCAGCTGATCCAGGACCACGGTGGTATTGCTGAACGGGTTGTAGATGGCCACCCAGCTCAGGCCCATCACGGCCATGACACCGGCGGCACTGATCTGGCCGACGAATTTGGTCAGCGCGTCCAGGCCCCACCGATCGTCCACGATGCCCACCAGCACGATCAGCGTGCCGGCGACCAGGACCGCGGGAATATCGCGCGGATAGTCGAAACCTCTTCGCAGCGCGGGCAATTGGTGCGCGAACAGCACCGCGGCGAGCACCCCGAGGTAGATGCCGACCCCGCCCATCCGGGGAATCGGCTCCAGATGCACATCACGATCGCGCGGTACCGCGATGGCTCCGAAACCGATCGCGAGAACCCGGATTCCACCGGTCGACAACATGGTCACCACCGCCGACACGAGCAGCACCAGAAGCAGCTCGCGCAGCGGTACGACCGCACCCTGACTGAATACCATCTACCAGGCCGTCACCGGACGTTCTCGGGCATGAGTTCGGCCGGCGACATCCCGAGCACCTCGGCGACCTGTTCGACGGTGACCGCGCCGGCCCGCAGCAGGCGCGGAGTGTCCCCGGTGAGGTCCACGATGGTGGAGGCGACGCCGTGATCGGCCGGCCCGCCATCCAGATAGACACCCACCTGGTCACCGAGCTGAATGCGAGCCTCCTCGGCAGTGGTCGCCGCCGGCTGACCGGAGACATTGGCACTGGAGGCGGCCAGCGGGCCCACCTCCCGCAGCAGCTCCAACGCGATCGGATGCAGCGGCATCCGCAACATCACGGTGCCGCGCGTGTCACCGAGATCCCAGGCCAGCGACGGTGCCTGCTGAACCACCAGGCTCAAGCCGCCCGGCCAGAAGGCCCGCACCAGATCGCGGGCGCGCTGCGATACCGAATAGACCAGACCGTCGATGGTGTTCCATGAGCCGACCAGCACCTGCACCGGCATATCGCGCCCGCGCCGCTTGGCCGCAAGTAGCGCTGCCACGGCCGCGGAATCGAACGCGTCGGCGGTGATCCCGTAGAGCGTATCGGTGGGGATGACGGCCAGCCGTCCGGATTTCAAGGTGGTTCGCGCGGCGATCAGGCCGGCGGCGCGAGAATCCGGATCGGAGCAGTCGTAGACGGTACTCACCCGAGCGAGTCTATTGAATGTGCCGCACGCCGGGTTGCCCGGAGTCGCGGGCGCGGCGCGCCGGCGATCGAGCGGTCCGGAAACCGGTATCGCCAGGAAACTGCTGGCACATCCGATATCCGGCGTCCGGGATACCGTTGATCCCCGGCTGCGCCCATGATTGGACCGGGCAGGCCGCTCGATAGGCGACGCCGCTCGACCGCAGCAACCGATGAGCACGCGTCCATCGGGAGGTCCGGTCTCGGCGCGCCCACCGGGCCCGCCGCGGCGGGGTAAGTGATACACATCACTGGCAGCTCGCCGAATTCCGTGCGCGGGACGTATCAGCGGGATCCACCGCGGCGATCGGCGGTGACGAATCGGGGCCTGCCCGCCAGATCTCGATGTTGGGCGATCTCGGCGAACCCTCCGTGTGCGTCGAACAGGTCCGCCACCCGATCACCGTGCGAGTCGTCGTGCTCGACCGCGACGGCGCCGCCCGGCCGCAGCAGCCGCGCGATCGTCGTCACCATCGGGGTGATCACCGACAGCCCGTCCGGGCCGCCGAACAGCGCCAGATGCGGATCATGTTCGGCCACTTCGGGATCCAGGCAGGCGCCGGAGGGAATATATGGCGGGTTCGCGACGACCAGATCGACGCGGCCGTTCAGGTCGATGAGGATGGCCGGATCGGTGACATCGCCATCGTGAACGGTGATGGGCGTATCTCCCTGCGCCGCTCGATGATCGGCGTTGCGCCGCGTCCATTGCCGTGCGGCGGGATCGATTTCGACCGCGTGCACCCGGGCGCCGGGTCGCGCGTGCGCGATCGAGAGCGCCAGCGCTCCCGATCCGCTGCACAGATCCACCACGATCGGATGTTCGCCGGCGGGTGCGAGCCGGCTCAGTCCCCATTCGAGGAGGAGTTCGGTTTCCGGGCGCGGCAGGAAAACCCCAGGACCCACCCGCAGGTCCAGCCCGCCCATCGTCGCCGAACCGGTCAGGTGCTGGAGCGGAACCCGCTGGGCGCGGCGTGCCACCAGCGCCCGGAAACGATCGAACCGATCGCCGGTGAATTCGGAGAGCAGGACCAGCCGCGACCGGTCGACTCCGAGCACGTGGGCGGCCAGATATTCGGCGTCGGTGCGCGCACTGGGTACCCCGGCCGCGGCCAGGATCGCGGCGGCCTCGGTGATCGCCGGATACAGCGCCGGACTCACCGGATCACTCGGCCGCGAGCCGCGCCGCGCGATCGGCCTCGCCCAGTGCGTCCAGTACCGGATCGAGTTCGCCGTCGAGTACCGCGTCCAGGTTGTGCGCCTTGAACCCTATGCGGTGATCGGTGATCCGGTTCTCGGGGAAGTTGTAGGTCCGGATCCGCTCGGAGCGGTCCACGGTGCGGATCTGCGAGGCGCGGCCGGCGGCCGCATCCGCCTCGGCCTGCTCCTCTGCCATGGCCTGCAGCCGGGCCGCGAGGACCTGCATGGCCCGAGCCTTGTTCTGCAGCTGCGAACGCTCGTTCTGGCAGGTCACCACGATGCCGGTGGGCAGATGGGTGATCCGGACCGCCGAGTCGGTGGTGTTGACCCCCTGGCCCCCCTTGCCGGAGGAGCGGTAGACATCGACACGCAGATCGGACTCGTCGATCTGCACCTGCTCGACCTCGTCCGGTTCCGGATAGATCAGCACACCGGCGGCGGAGGTGTGGATTCGCCCCTGCGATTCGGTCACCGGCACGCGCTGCACCCGATGCACACCGCCCTCGAACTTCAGCCGCGACCAGACTCCGTCGCGACTGGGCTCGCGGCTCGTGATCGACAGCGTGGCCTCCTTGTATCCGCCCAGGTCGGAGATGTTGGTATCGAGTATCTCGACCCGCCAGCCGTGC
Organism: Nocardia sp.; assembly: GCA_017354515.1. Taxonomy (GTDB): domain Bacteria; phylum Actinomycetota; class Actinomycetes; order Mycobacteriales; family Mycobacteriaceae; genus Nocardia. The sequence goes on from JAFMQT010000137.1 coordinate 7,022, forward strand.
CGCTCGGCGTACCGGATGTACATCCGCGCCAGATCCGCGGCGAACAGTGCGGACTCCTCACCGCCCTCGCCCGATTTCACCTCGAGGACCACATCGTCACTGTCGTGCGGATCGCGCGGAGCCAGCAGATCGGTGAGGGTCTGCGCCAGCTCCTCGACCTGCTGCTCGAGTCCGGGCACCTCGGCGGCGAAGGAGGTATCGTCGGCCGCGAGTTCGCGGGCGGCGGCCAGATCATCGCGCGCGGTGGTGAGTTTGGTGTAGGTCGACATGATCGGCGCCAATTCGGCGAATCGCTTACCGACACGGCGGGCTTCGGCCGGATCGTTGTGCAGCGCCGGATCCGACAACTGGGTTTCCAGGCCGGCGTATTCGGCGAGGATGTCGTCGATGGCGGATGGGGCCGTGATCTTGTCGGCCATGGCGGACTGCCTCCTGTTTCGGGGCGCCTGTTCGGGCGTGCAGCGGCTACGGGGCGTGGGGCCGCACAGCACCGAGCAGCACGGTGCCCGAACCCCACCAGAAACACGCCAACGCCCGTCCGCACAGGCGGGACGGGCGTTGGGCAGGGAAGCTACTTGTCGGTCTTCTTCGCGCGCTTGCCGTAGCGGGCCTCGAAGCGGGCGACGCGGCCGCCGGTGTCCAGAATCTTCTGCTTACCCGTGTAGAACGGGTGGCACTGCGAGCAGACCTCGACCTGGATGTGGCCCGACTCCTTGGTGCTGTTGGTCTGGAAGGTGTTGCCGCAACCACAGGTCACGGTGGTCGGCACGTATGCCGGGTGGATTCCTGCCTTCATGGGTGTCCTCTCGATATTGGTCGCCGGGTCGCCCGCGCACGCGGCGAGATGCCGCGAGCTTCATGGACGTGAACCGGAACCGACTAGGCGGTGTTTGTTGCCGCCGAATGGGGCGCCCTACGTGGTGACACTACGTTGCCTCCTCCGGGCGCTGACCCATTAGGCGGGGATGGGCCTGCCGATCGCAGACGCACCGACGCTCCAGTATGCCAGAGCGGCCGGCACCCACCACAACACACCCCGGACCGGCGATGTTCCCGCGCGTGCGGAACCACCGCACCGGTCCGGAAGGCGCCGCGGCGGCCACGCCGACGAGCGCGAGCCGCCGCGCGGCCTCCGGAATTCCGGATTATTCGTCCAGGGCTCCCGGTGCGGTCTTGGAGACCGTCATCAGGAACTCGACATTGTTCTTCGACTTCTTCAACCGGTCGATCAGCAGGTCGATGGCCTGCTGCGCGTCCAGGCCCGCCAGTACCCGGCGCAACTTGTGCACGACCGCCATCTCATCGGGCGACATGAGCAGTTCGTCGTGACGGGTGCTGGAAGGGTTGATGTCGACGGCCGGGAACACGCGGCGCTCAGCGATCTTGCGGTCGAGTTTGAGCTCGGCGTTACCGGTGCCCTTGAACTCCTCGAAGATGACCGTGTCACCGGTGGAGCCGGTCTCCACCATCGCGGTCGCGATGATGGTCAGCGAACCGCCGTTCTCGATATTGCGGGCCGCGCCGAGGAACCGCTTGGGCGGGTACAGCGCGGTGGAGTCCACACCACCGGACAGAATGCGGCCCGAAGCCGGCGAGGAGTTGTTGTACGCACGCCCCAGACGGGTGATCGAGTCGAGCAGTACGACCACGTCCTGGCCCATCTCGACCAGGCGCTTGGCCCGCTCGATCGCCAGTTCGGCGACCGAGGTGTGGTCGCTCGGCGGCCGGTCGAAGGTCGAGGCGATCACCTCACCGCGCACCGAACGCTGCATATCGGTGACCTCTTCGGGACGCTCGTCCACCAGCACCACCATCAGGTAGCACTCGGGGTTGTTGGTGGCGATCGCGTTCGCGATGTCCTGCAGGATCGAGGTCTTACCGGCCTTGGGCGGCGAGACGATCAGCGCGCGCTGGCCCTTACCGATCGGCATGATCAGATCGATCACGCGGGTGGTGAGCTTGTTCTGCGTGGTCTCGAGGCGCAGCCGCTGGTTCGGGTACAGCGGGGTCAGCTTGCCGAAATCCGGTCGCCGGCGGGCCGCGTCGACATCGGAGCCGTTGACCGTGTCCAACCGCACCAGCGGATCGAACTTCTGCCGCTGATTGCCCTGTTCACCCTCGCGCGGCGCCCGCACCGCACCGGTGATCGCATCACCGCGGCGCAGGCCGTTCTTGCGCACCAGATTCATCGAGACGTACACGTCGTTCGGGCCGGCGAGATAGCCGGAGGTGCGGACGAACGCGTAGTTGTCGAGCACGTCGAGGATGCCGGCGACCGGCTGCAGGACATCGTCCTCGCGCAGTTCGACCTCGCGACCGTCACCACCGTCGCGATCGCGGCCACCACGGCGGCGCTCGCGGAACCGGCGACCGCGACGCCCGCGGCCGTCCTCGTCGTCGTTGTTGTTGTTGTTGCGGCCCGGGCCGTTCTGATTCTGGCCACCGGACTGATTGCGATCACGACGCCGGTCACCGGAATCGGAATCCTGCTTGGCATCGCCGGATTCGGATCTGGCGTCGGCCTTCTGATCATTCCTCTGATCGCCACCGCGGTTGTCGCCACC
>JAFMQT010000458.1 GCA_017354515.1 Nocardia sp.
ACTCCGGTATGCCACTGTCGCTGGAGAGCTGGTACATCCCCGGCATCCCGGTGGATACCGGAGCCCTGGCCTCGCTGGGGCTCGTGATCGACCCGACCCGTGCCCGCATCACCTACGACGCCCGCCGCGACGCGGCCACGATGAATTGGCCGCGCGAGGCGCAGGATCGGATCGTGGATGCCGCGCGCACGGTCGACCGGCGCATCGCCGAGCGGTCCGGCGCCATGTTCGATTACCGCCCACTGGGTTACGACGCCAACGCGGTCTTCACCGCGCATCCGCTCGGGGGTGCGGTGCTGGGCCGGGCCACCGACAACTATGGCCGGGTACACGGTTACCAGGGCCTGTATGTGGTTGACGGCGCGGCGATTCCGGGAAGTACGGGTGCGGTGAACCCGTCGTTGACAATCACCGCTGTGGCCGAACGCAACCTCGAGGCAATCATTCGTTCCGGGCGGTGAGTTCGACGGCTACTCTCGGCGGGTACCCGTTGGATGTGGAAGGGACCGTTGTGTCGCAGTACGTCGAAGGACAGCCGCCGTTGCCCGAGGAGTACCCGCGCAAACCGCCAGCATTGTGGACCGATCTGCTGATGCTCGGGCTGGCGGTGGTGTCGGTGGCGATGGTCTGCTGGATTACGTTCTTCACGGTGCCCGATAATCTGCACCACACCTTCGTGATCGTCGACTATTCGATCTGCGCGGTCTTCTTCCTGGAATTCATGTACCGCTGGCGCCGGGCGGACTGGGGCTGGACGTTCCCGTTCGTGTACTGGTACGAGGTGCTGGGCATGATCCCGATCAGCAGCCCGGTCTTCCGTGCCTTCCGGCTGCTGCGGATCGTGGTCATCGTGGTGCGGCTGACCCGGGTGATCGACCGCGCGTTCGGTGACCGGGTCACCGCGATGGTGATCAATCGCTCACTGGGCGTGGTAGTGGACGCGGTGAAGAAGCCGGTGGCCGAGGCCGTGCTGGTGGAAGTGGCCGACGTGCTGCGCCGCGGGCAGTACACCAGCAATATCGCCTCCGCGCTCGAGGAGAATCGTGCCGAGCTCGACGCGATGATACTGGAACTGATCAAGCAGGATCCGGCCGTCGGGCGAGTCCGCTATGTCCCGTTCCATGACGAGATCATTCACGGCATCGCCAACACCGTATTTCGTATCGTCTTCCAGGTCCTGGCCGATCCCCGGACCGATGAGCTGGTCGGGGATGTGCTGCGGGAAAACATCAACCAGATGAAGGTCGCGGTCCGCGCGGGCGGCCATGTGCCCGAGGCCGTCGACAACAAGATCCGCCCCGCCTCGACGGCGGCGGGCGAACCGGTGACACCGGCCGCCGCGGCGGCCAACGGTCAGCGCCGTTTCCGTTGAGGCCGTTTCCGCCCAGCGGGCTGGAGGCGGTTATCAGCGCGCATCGTAGTTTTCGGCGAACGGAAACTTCTCGATATATTCGATGAGGTTGTGCACCGCTTCGTCATAGGTGCGCGAGATCGAGCGCTTGAGCAGCAGTCCCGGGACCGGAATCGGCAGCTGGATCTCCGAGTGGTACCAGACCTCGGTGCCCTCGTCGGTCTCCTCGATATCGAACCAGCCCTGGCCGCCCCCACCGGCCGCACTCTCGACGACCTCCCACGAGATGCGCTCGGGCGTGCACGTGTACTCCAGGACCTGACGATCGGAGTTGTTCAGCGTTGTAACGGTGGCGTAGACCCGGCGGGGAAACCCGGCTGCGTCACGGCTCGCCACCCGCACATCCTTGTGCGACGGCGACCACTCCGGAATTCGGTCGACGGCCAGCAATGCCTGATTGACTTGGTCGGCGTCGACGTCGACGATGAATCGGTGGTCGGTCTTCGTGCGCATGGTGTTGGTCCTCCACCCCCCGGAATGTCTGCACGATTGTGGCGACCGTCGCTGAGGACCGTCAACCGTCCGGGGCGCCGGCGACCACCAGCGGAGGGGTTGGGCGGTCCATCAACACCTATCGGGCATAAGTTTGCTGGGAGTATGCGGATGTCCGGGCGGGACGGAAATTCGGCCCACTTCGGTATCTGCCAGGGGCGATGTACTGCCGAGTACCATGCTGCGGCACGGATATTTCACAGTTAAGTGAATGCCTATTCTGGCCGTTCCTATACGTCACAGTTACCAGCGGCGACCGACCTGGCGGTTCGATTCGTCCGCCCGGGCGACGCGGTGTGTTCAGTCGTGGGAAGGCGTCCGCGATCGGATGTGCCGGATATTCGGTAGAGTTGCAACGACAGTATTGCTACTGGCGAGTAACCCGCGTTATCGCGATCTTGTATCCGCGGCAATTCCAGTAAATGTGATTTGCATCACATGATGCATCACCGTTGTGTCCCGGTTGTGTCCCGGCTGTATCTCGGCGGCCACGATCAGCTCCCGTCGCGGAGGATCAGCTGCCGTCGCGGAGGAATGAGAGTCGCACCCGGCGAATCGGATTGTCGACATTGAGGTCCACGAAGGCCACCGACTGCCACATCCCCAACGCCATCTCTCCGGCGAGAACCGGCACGGTGGCGAACGGGGCGATCAAGGCCGGCATCACATGGGAGCGTCCGTGGCCGTGCGATCCGTGTGCGTGCCGCCAGCGATCGTCGGCCGGCAGCAGATCGCGCAGCGCGGTCAGTAGATCGTCGTCACTTCCGGCACCGAGTTCGATCAGAGCGATTCCGGCGGTCGCGTGCGGAACGAAGATGTGCAGCAGTCCGTCCCTCCCGCCGGCGGCTTGGCGCAGGAAGAGGGTGCACTGCCGGGTCAGGTCGTGCACCACCTCGCGATCGCCCGTGCTCAGCTCGATCTCGATACTCTCCATGGCTCCATCGTGCGCCAGGTCACTCGTGCTGCCGTACGCGGGGGTACGGTTCGCGGCGGGATTACTTACCGGCGGCGGTCGGCCGATGCCGGACCGGACCATGTGTCGAATGGTCGTGGGAAATGTCGGTTTCTTGACGAATTGGTGTGGGGTACGTGGCGATCGGTGCGGTGCCGCGTGTCGTGACCGCGTGGAGCGGATCGCATTCGCGCAGCTACGCCCCCCGAATCAGGGTTCGCGCGGGGGCCGCGCCGCGGGAGCGTCGCGGAGGCGGGCGGGTCCGGCCGGCGCTCCGGTCGGTATCGTTGGTGGCTGGTAACAGCAGCTAGTCGATCTTGGAGGACCCCACTGTGGCTCTCGTCGTGCAGAAGTACGGAGGCTCCTCGCTCGAATCTGCCGAGCGAATCCGGCGCGTCGCTGAGCGGATCGTGGAGACGAAGAAGCAGGGGCACGACGTCGTCGTCGTGTGCTCGGCGATGGGTGACACCACCGACGAGCTCTTGGACCTGGCTCAGCAGGTCGCCCCGGCACCTCCACCCCGCGAATTGGACATGTTGCTGACTTCCGGTGAGCGGATGTCGAACGCGTTGGTGGCCATGGCGATTCATTCGCTGGGTGCCGAGGCGCGGTCGTTCACCGGCTCGCAGGCGGGTGTCATCACGACCGGAACGCACGGCAACGCCCGCATCATCGACGTCACCCCGTCGCGCCTGCGCGAGGCCCTCGACGAGGGCAGTATCGTGCTGGTCGCGGGGTTCCAGGGGGTGTCGCAGGACAGCCGCGACATCACCACCCTCGGGCGCGGCGGTTCGGACACCACGGCGGTGGCGCTGGCCGCCGCACTGGAAGCCGATGTCTGTGAGATCTACACCGATGTGGACGGCGTCTTCACCTCCGATCCGCGGATCGTGCCGGACGCGCAGAAGCTCGACCAGGTGTCTTTCGAGGAAATGCTCGAACTCGCGGCGACCGGCGCCAAGGTGCTGATGTTGCGCTG
>JAFMQT010000459.1:0-585 GCA_017354515.1 Nocardia sp.
CCGTTGCGCGCGGTGGGGGAACGATTCCATGCCGCGCAGGACGGTATGGCCGCCGCCGACCGCGCGTTCGCGGTACTGGAACCGGCCGGCCGGCGGCGTCGTGCCGACCGCGGTGCGGGTGGTGGCGATATCACTCGGGGACCGATCGAATGGCGCGGCGTCGGTGTCGCGTCCCGCGACGGTTACGCGCCGTCCGGACTTACGGCGGCCGCCCACCCCGGATCGGTCACCGTTCTCACCGGTCCCAACGGTAGCGGGAAATCGACCGCCTTGCAGGCAATTCTGGGGCTGACCGTGCCGCAGCGGGGGGAGGTGTGCCTGTCCGGGCGCTCGATCGGCGAATTCGACCCCGATCGGCTGTGGTCGCGGATTGCCTGGCTCCCGCAGCGCCCGGTACTGGTACCGGGAACTCTACGCGAGAACCTGTGGCTGTTCGGGGCTCACCCGGATCGTCCGGAGAACATCGATTCTGCCTGCGCCGCATCCGGATTCGATGCCGTACTGGCCGAGCTACCACACGGCTGGGATACCGTGGTGGGTCCGGGGGGACTCGGACTGTCACTCGGCCAGCGCCAACGATTGGCA
>JAFMQT010000459.1:595-3831 GCA_017354515.1 Nocardia sp.
CTGGCTGCCGACCGGCCGATCCTGCTCCTCGACGAACCCACCGCGCATCTGGACGAGCACAGCGAGGCAAGGGTTCTCGGCGCTGTGCGACGGCGAGCGGAGGCCGGAGCGACGGTGGTCGTGGTCGGCCACCGCCGATCGGTACTGGACATCGCTGATCGGATCGTGGAGGTCCACGCGGCGGGCCGAGATGGCGATGGCGGCGAGTCCGACTGTTCCGCGGTGGTTCTCACCCCCACCGGCGAAGTGAGTGCGGTGACCGGTTCACCCGATCACACTCCGGTGGAACGTGATTCGCCTGCGTCGCGGCATCTGGGGACGCCCGCGTCGGCAGCGCCCGGCGGCTCCGACCGGGACCGCTCGCCCGATACCGGCCGTAAGGTGCGTGGCGGACCCGGTGCGCGAGCGCGGCGGGCACTGCGGGATCTGCGGGATCTGCGACGAATATCGCGGATATCGGTTCGGCGGATGGTGATTTCGGTGCTGTGGGGGGTACTGGCCCTGGGCAGTGGCCTGGGACTGGCCGGCCTGGCCGCGTGGCTGATCGCGCGGGCCTGGCAGATGCCGCCGGTGCTGGATTTGAGTGTCGCGGTGGTCGCCGTTCGCGCCCTGGGGATTTCGCGCGGAGTGTTCCGCTATGTGGAGAGATTGGCGACCCATGATGTCGCGATGCGGGCCATGACCACCGCGCGCACGGCGGTGTATACGGCCCTGGCTCGCGCCGACCTATGGACGATCCGCCGAGGTGGTCGTGCGTCGCCCGGTGCCCGGCTGCGGCGCGGAGACCTGCTGACCCGGATCGGCGCCGATATCGATGATCTGGGCGCGGTGATTGTACGGGCCCTCGTCCCGATCGCGGTGGCCGCTGTGTTGTCGGTGGCGGCAACCACTGTCCTGGCCGCCATCTCCTGGTCGGCTGCCGTCATTCTCGCTGTGGCACTGGTCCTTTCGGGAGTAGTAGCGCCCTGGTTGTCCGCGCGTGCGGCACATGAGGCGGAACTGGCGGTGCTGTCGGACCGCGCCGAATTCACCGCGACCGCCATGACCGTGCTCGACCATGCGCCGGAACTGAGGGTCGCCGGACGGCTGGACACCGTTCTCACCGCTGCGTCCGCATCTGCTGAGCGGGCGGTCCGGGCCGAAGACCACGCCGCCGCGCGGAGTGCGTGGGCGGCCGCGGCGACTCCGCTGTCGATCGGGGTCGCTGTTCTCGGCGCGCTGCTGTGCGGAATCATGCTGTACGGCAGCGGTTCCGGCGCCCCGGCCGAAGCACTGCAACCGGCCGCGCCCGGCGGCATTACACCGATGGCCTTCACTGTGCTGGTGCTGCTTCCGCTGTCGGCATTCGAGGCAGCCGCCGCACTGCCGGCCGCCGCGCAGGCTTTGACCAAGGGCCGAGCGGCGCTGCGGCGCCTGCGTGCCCTCGCGCCCCCGGACGGTTTCGGGACGAGCACGTCATCCGACGACCGCGCAGTGCGGAAAACGGTGCGGGACAGGGTGATCGGTGCCATGCCCGATATCCCTCCCGGACGGCGGATCGCGGTGGTGGGGCCGAGCGGCGCGGGTAAGACCACACTCCTGATGAACTGGGCGGGACTGCTCGATCCCCCCGCCGACCGGACCCCGAATATTGCGGGCGGCCCCGGGATCACCTTCTTCGCCGAGGACGCACACCTTTTCGGAACCTCGGTGCTGGAGAATCTGCGAGTGGCACGCGGCGACCTCACCGCCGAGGAGGCCGAGCGGGCGCTGCGGGTGGTGGGCCTGGGCCGCTGGCTGGACGGCCTTCCCGACGGGCTCGATACCGATCTGATCGGTGGCGCGGCAGCGGTTTCCGGTGGTCAGCGGCGGCGGCTGCTGCTGGCCCGGGCGCTGGTCGCACCCGCGCACACCGTACTGCTCGACGAACCGACCGAGCATATGGAGGCCGCCGCGGGGGCCGAACTGCTGTGCGCACTGCTCGATATCGGCAGCGGGCTGATTCCACCCGATCGCACCGTGGTTGTCGTGACCCACCATCTCCCGCCGGACCATCGCGCCGACACCGTGGTCACGGTCTCAGCCGGCGGCGCTGTATCGGTCACCCAGCGCGAGCCGGTCGGTTAGCGGTCCGGTCCGGAAAATCCGTTGCGGCCGGCGGCCGGTCGCCGGTAGTTTCGGCGGTACACGAGAAAGGAGGTGGTTCGACGAATGACTATTCGCAGGACACGTGAGGTGGTTGCCGGCTGAGTGCCGCAGCCGCGGTCGTCGTACCGCACCGGGCTGCAGTGGAATCACTCTCCGCGAGGCGCTGAGTCAATTCCGGGCAGTCACCCGGCCCCCGAGCCCCCGGTTGGTCCGACCGGGAACTGGAACACCGGTAACGGCTCGGGGGTCGTCCCGTATCCGGACCAGGGAGGACGGGACGATTCAGCCGATATAGCGCTGCAGACGTGCCGACAGGCGGGGCTTCAACTCACCGTCGGGATCGATCCGCTCCTCGACATAGCCGAGATCGCCGCCCTCGACGATGCCGTACAGGCGTTTGGCGCCGCCGACCACGGCGCCGGATTTGCTGCGGATCACCACATCGGTGGCCAACTCCCAGGAGGATTGGGTCAGAGCCTGGCCGTAGAACAACTCGACGACGCCGGAGCTGTGGGTGAGCAGCAGTTCGACGACCTCCTCGTCGTCATCGGTGCCGATCCGCCAGTAGCCGCACTCGCGCAGATCCGGACCGGAGTATTCGCCCTCGGAGTCGATGACCCAGGACCGCGAATCCCAGTTCAGGAAGTCGCCGCCGTCATGGGAGACGATGATCTGCTGGCCGAAGCGGTAGTCACCGCCGCGCGCGGGATCATGGCCCTCGCCCTCACCGCGCCATACCCCGACCAGCGGCAGTACGGCCAGCATGGACGCGCTCAGGTCCGGGCCCAGTCGCAGATTCGCCGTATCCTCGGGCAGGGGAAGTCCGGGGAGCTGCGGAATGTTGCGTCCGCCAGTGGATTTCGCCCGCTCGGCGGCCTCGCCCACGGCCTCGTCGCCACTGCGGCGGGTGGCGGTCTGGGCGGAATGGCCGTTGCTGCCGGCGGATTCGGTGTTCTCGCTCGCGGACGGGTTCACGACTCGGTGAAGAGCCGGTAGAGGACGTACAGACCGAACCACGCGATCAGTACGGAGACGAGAATCAGCAATACCTCGAAGACTGTGACCACGTACCGGAGTCTAACGAAGACGGTACCCGCGAACGCCGACGG
>JAFMQT010000460.1 GCA_017354515.1 Nocardia sp.
AGTGCGGGCGATACAACCCGCGCAACCGCTCCTCGAGATCCCGATGGATCTCCCCATCGGTCAATAGCTCACGGGCGGTGAGTGATTCGCTGGCGGCGGCCATCGCCGCATCGTGGCTGTCGACATTGTCGTAGCGGCCGATCGCGTTCAGCACGACCGGGACCTCGTCGATCTCCAGCTTCTCGAGCAGGAACTGCATCTCGTCGAGGGACAGGACGACAGCCTCGAGCATTGATTGCCCGCGGCCCGCGCCGAGGACCGTCAACTAGTTGTCTCCCGCGTTCGGGTCGGCGCCGATGACACCGGGGGCGATCAGACCGCCTTCGTCGAAGTGGTCGCCCCGCAGGTATTCGTTGCCGTGGTGCTCGTGCTCGTCGTCCTGGTTGGCGTGGCGGCCCATCAGCGGGTTACCGGTCCCCGGCGTCCCCGGGCGGCCGGCGGGAGCCGGGGTGGTCATCTCCTGGGCGGCTGTCGCCTCCGCGGCGGCCTGGCCGCCACCGGATTCGGGAAGACCCGCACCCCAACCTTCGGGCAGCTTGAGTGATCCCGCCCCGCCGCCGATGTTCACGCTGGCACCGCCCAGGGATACGGCACGGGTGGCGGCCGCGCCGCCGCCGACCGCCCCGACCGCACCGATGCCGCCCATCATCGGTGCGGCGCCCGACATCGCGCCCATCCCCGCCATGCTGTGGCTGGAGGTCGCGGCGGCGACCGCACCACCGGCCACGTTGCCCGCGGTGGAGACACCGGTGGAGGCCACCGAGCCCGCGACCTGTGCGGCGGAGGTCGCGACATTGGCGACACCGGGATTGCTGGCCACCGCCTGGGCGACGCCCGCCGCGAGGGTCGCGGAGTTGCCGTTGCCGTCCTGGAAAGCGGTTTCGATGTTTTGGGAGCTGTCCGCCGAGCCGGCGCCGTTGGCGATCGGCGGCGGCATCATGAACTCGGAGGGCGTGGCCACCATCAGCGACGTCGCGGCCTCATAGGTCTCCATGACCAGCGCCGCCTGGATATCCAGCGCGGTCTTGGCCGCTTCGGCCGCCTCGGCGCTGCCGTCCAGATCGCCACCGTGGGCATGCGCGGCGACCCGGGCCGCATCCACGGCCGCGATCTCGGGCGGGCTGGGCATAGCCAGCGACGCCACCGTGTAGGCGATGGCATTTCCGTTGGCCTTCGCAGCCATGATTCCGGCCTGCACAGTTTGTTGTTCGGCCCAGACGTTGAAACCGGTGAGGCGTGCCAGCAGGGCGACGCCGTTGAGGCCGACCATGCCGACCCCGAGTTCTGCCATCACCCGGGTAACGGTGGCGGTGGCGTCGACCCAGGCGGCGGTGAGCCCGTCCCAAGCGGTCGCAGCCGCGAAGATGGGGACGGCATGGGCCCCCGAGTTCAGCATGGCCGAATTGCCCTCCGCCAAACGGGGCAGCCAGAACACCCCTGTGATCCCTGCGGTCATAGTTACTCCCCTGAAGACGTGTGGTGAAGGATCTGCTTCCCGATCAGAACGTGAATTGTGTCGCGGCGACACCCGCCGCGTTGGCCACGTCTTCCGCGAGGTAAGACGCGAGCTGTTGACGAAGAGTCGCCGCCGCGTGATGTAGCTCGAGGATGCCCTGGGCGACCGACTGGTCGTGGCTGATAGCACCCTCGTTGAAGTGGCCGGCGGCGAGGAACGACACTTCCTCTGCGCCCGACGGTATGACGTGAGTGGCCGGACCGCTCAGCGCTGAAGCGGCGGTCAAACGTTCGGCGAGCAGATCGAGTTCTGCCGAGGCGGCCAAAACGACCTCGGGCTGCACACTGACCAAACCAACCATTGCTCGAACTCCTTCTAGTGGCGGCTATACAAGTGTTTCGGTGGCATCGGCTCGAACGTCGCGACGGTGTTCGGACCGAATAACCGACCCTTGGGTGGAACCACGAGAATTCCCCCTACGAGAAGATTGGACGCAACGGCCCCCTTGCCGGTTCCCTCGACTCGAGAATCGCTACTACTGTACCCGCTTCGGGCGAAATCTTAGCCCCATCCGAGCTGATGTAGCCGCTGTTCATCGATACCGAAGTAGTGAGCTATCTCATGCACGACGGTGATCGCGACCTCCCGCACGACCTGTTCCTCGTCCTCGCACAGTTCGAGAATCGCGTCCCGATAGATCGTCACGGTATCGGGCAGGGCGCCACCGTATTGACTGTCCACCCGGTCGGTCAGCGCGATCCCGTGGTAGAGCCCGAGCAGGTCCGGCTCCTCGGGATCACGGGCTTCGATCAGGATCACGACATTCTCGATCGCCCGGGTCAGCTCCGGCGGAATGGAATCGAGTGCGGCGCTGACCAATTCCTCGAATCGGCTCGCCGACATCGAGAAGACCATGACGGCGGACCGATCAGCGCGGGGGCTCTGCCCCAGGGAGCGGCACCGGAGCGGCCCGCCCCGTGGTCGGCGGCGGCACCGGGGCCTGACCGTCGATCAGGATATCGCCCTTGGCGGACCCGGTGATCGTGGAGAAACCGTCCTGGGCGCCCTTACCCACCAGGCAGCTCAACTTATGACTGCCGACCATCCAGCTGCGGGCGTCGAGACTGTCCCAGAAGATGGTCAGGGTCTTGTTGATCAGCGCGTCCTGGCCGCCCAAGTAGGTGGTCGCCGCGCGACCGCACTGGTCCTGCATGAACTTGTCCTGATCGGTATTGGACGGCGGACCGCCGGTGAAATGGCCGCCCAGATCGACCGTCGACATCACCTCGTAGGCGTGCGGCTGGGTGCAGGGCACCGGCTCGTTCGTCGGCAGGTTCTGGTTGATTCCGATGCAGGTGCCCGGATCGAAGGTGCGGGACTGGTCACTGTCGCGAACGCGGCCCACGGCCTGCTGGGTGGCATCGCCGGTGGCGCTCACCAGTTGCAGTCCGCACCGGATGGTCCGGTCCCCGCTGCGCCAGCCCGGTTCACCCGGATTGACCATGCCGACCACGAACCGCCCGCGCGGATCCAGGCGGCCGCCGAGATAACTCTGCGCGGCCGGAACGCACTGCTCGTCCCGGATCTCCGAGAACCGCAACGAGTCCGGGAAGGCCGAGTTGGGGCCGAATTCCCGGCCCGGATACGCGCTCAGGTCGATATCGGCGGTGACCTCGAACAGGTGCTTGTCCGCGCAGTTCACCTTGGACAGATCCAAGGTTTTGGAACTGGACCAGGTCAGGCAGTCCCCGGCGCCGGCGGCGCCGAAGGCGGCATTGGCGCGGCCCGCCGGTTTGGCCGAACCCGGAACGTGCGTCTGCAGGTTGCGGGAACTGGGGAACCCGGAGATCGACAGGGTGACCAGTGCCGCGACCACGGCACCGATCGCCACGGCCAGTAACGCCCATCGCATGCGATGCGGATGCAGGCCCTTGTCCCCGTGATCGCTGTCCTGGAAATCGCCGCCCTGGTGATCACCATGCTGGTCGTTCGGCACGCCGGTGTCCTCGTTTTCCGGTTCCGGCGCCTGCGGCGCCCAATCATCGGAGGTCATCGCCGTCCATCATGGCAGGCTCGGTACCACGGCTGCCATGATCGGTTCGGATTTCCGGTTCCCGGTCCGGCCGCGCGGAATTCGGTGGACGCGCACTACTAGGCTCAGGACCCATGATCGACCTCCGATTCCTGCGCGAGAATCCCGATGCGGTTCGTAGCTCGCAGCGTGCCCGTGGTGAGGATCCGGCGCTGGTGGACGCACTGCTCGAGGCGGACGCCGCACGCCGCGCCGCGGTCGCGTCGGCGGACAGTCTGCGCGCCGAGCAGAAGGCGCTGGGCAAGAAGGTCGGCAAGGCGTCCGCGGACGAACGCCCGAT
>JAFMQT010000461.1 GCA_017354515.1 Nocardia sp.
TGGTGCGGGAGCACCGGATTCGCTCATCGGCCGCGTCAGTTCGAACGATTCGGAGCATTCCCGGCAGCGGTAGGCGTAGGTCGGCATGGGGGAATTATGGCGTATGTGTCCGACCGCGGATTCGCCCGTCGGGGCGGCCGGTTCGTGTTACTGTCCCGGACATGTGTCCGGTGGGTTGTCCGGGCGAAAGGGGTGTGCCGAGATGAGCGAAACCGCCGGTGTCGTCGTCGATGCCGATCAGATCTCCCCGCAGTGGTTGAGCAGGGCATTGTCGGCGCAGGTGGACGCGGTGACCGCGACACCGGTCGGCACCGGCCAGATGGGGTCGGTCTTCCGGCTCGAGATCACCGGACCGGCGGTTCCCAGCCGGTTGATGGCGAAATTGCCGACCGCCGATGCCGGTGCGCGGGATCTGGTCGCCGGTGCCTACCGCCAGGAATTGCGTTTCTACACCGAGATCGCACCCACCGTCTCGATCCGGGTCCCGGGCTGCCGCTATGCCGAATTCACCCGCGAGGGAGCCGAATTCACGCTGCTGCTCGACGATCTCGCACCCGCCACGCAGGGCGATCAGCTCACCGGATGTTCGGTGGCGCAGGCCCACGCGGCGGTGCGCAATCTCGCCGGACTGCACGGTCCGCGCTGGTGCGATCCGGTCCTGAAGGATATCGAGGGATTGGCCCCGACGTCGGCGGAGACCGCGGAGATGCTCGCCGGAGTATACGGACCCGCCGTGGATATATTCCTGGACAAATTGAGCGACCAGTTGGCGGCGGAGGATCACGACACGGTCCGGGCGTGCGTCCCGGGGGTCGCAGGGTGGCTGCTGGCCGGATCGGAGCGGTTCGCGCCGGTGCACGGCGACTATCGCCTCGACAACCTGATGTTCGGCGCGCCGGACGATTCCGGTGAGGTCGAGGTCTGGGCGGTGGACTGGCAAACCCTCGCACTCGGGCTGCCCGCCCGCGATCTGGCCTATTTCATCGGCACCAGCCTGGACCCGCGAATTCGCCGTACCCATGAGGACGCACTGATCGAAACCTATTGGCGCGCACTGTGCGCGCACGGCGTCACCGGCTATTCCCTGGAATCCTGTCACGCCGATTACCGGTTCGCGCTGCCGCAAGGACCGCTGATCGCGGTGTTCGGCGCCGCCTACGGCACCCCGACACCACGTGGTGAGCAGATGTTCGCCGCGATGGTGCGCCGCAGCTGCGCGGCCATCCGGGATTGGGATTCGCTGAGCCGCCTGCCGGGGTGACCTACGCCGGGTGCACGGCCGCCCGGGTCTCGGGGGCGCCGACCAGTTCGCGGGTGCGTAGCGACGCCCACAGTGCCGCGGTGGCCGCGATACACGCCGTCGCACCGCCCACATGCAGCACTACCAGCGCCGCCGGCACATGGGTGAAGTACTGCACCATGCCGACCATCGCCTGCGCGCAGACCGTCGCGACCACCACGATCAACCGCAGCCGGATCGCCCGGGACATGCCCACCGCGGCCAGACCGAAACCGACTCCGATCAGTAGCGCCAGATAGGCGACCAGTAGTTCGGCGTGCGCGTGCACCAGCGTGACGATCTCGATCTGCAGCCGCCGCACCGGATGATCGGCGCTCTGGTCCCCGGCGTGCGGGCCGGCGCCGGTGACCATCGTCCCAGCGATCACCGTGCCCGCCATCGCGACCGCGCTGAGCACGGTCAGCCAGCGCAGGGGAGCGGGCACCTGGGCGACGTCGACCCCGTCATCGGATTCGCCGACCTTCACGAACAGCAGCGTCGCCAGCCACACCATGATCAGTGAGGCCAGCATGTGCACCGACACCGTCCACCACAGCAGTCCGGTCCGCACGGTGATTCCGCCCAGTACGGCCTGAACGACCGTGCCGCCGGGCATCAGCCACGCGTAGACGATCACCTCGCGCCGGCGCCGGGCCCGAACCACGGCCAGCACGATCAGCGCCGCGCAGAGCGTCACCGCGAAGGTCAGCATGCGGTTGGAGAATTCGACGGCCTGATGGATCGCGGGCACCTCGGCGTGTGCGACCGGGGTGAAACTGCCCGGAAAGCACTGCGGCCAGGTCGGGCAGCCCAGACCCGAGGAGGTGACGCGCACGACCGAACCGGTCACCGAGATCCCGGCCTGGGTCACGATCACAGCCAGCGCGATGATCCGCTGCACCCGCAGGGAGGGCAGCGGCAGCAAGTCGACGAGTCGCACGAGGGCGCGAGAGAGCACGCACCGATGGTAAACGCAGCCCGAACGCACTCCTCACCGGGGCTACTACGATTCGTCGTTGATCGCTCGTGGGAAGTCCTCGACTCAGTGGAAGCGAAACAGGCGGGTAGCCAGCCAGCCCATCACCACACCCCAGACCGCGAGCACCGCGATCCCGTACCAGTCCAGTCCGGTGTGCAATGCCCGGTCCAGCGCCTCGGCCAGCGCGCCCGAGGGGACCAGCCGCGCGATCAGGACCACGGCGTGCGGCAGCTTGTCGGAGGTGAACACCAGGCTGGCCACACCCAGCATCACGAACCACAGCACATTCGCCAGCGCCAGCACGATCTCGGCCTTGAGTGTGCCGCCCAGCAGCAGGCCCATCGCGGCGAAAGTGGCGGTGCCCAGGGCGATCACCAGCGCGCCCAGCAGCAGACCACCGATCGAGGGCCGCCAGCCCAGTGCGACGCCGATGGCCCCGAGCAGAACCGACTGCAGCACCACCACGATCAGCACCGCCGCGCATTTGCCGCCGATGATTCCCCAGCGCGGTAACGCGGTGGCGCCCAGGCGTTTGAGCGCGCCGTAGCGGCGATCGAATCCGACCGCGATGGCCTGCCCGGTGAACGCGGTGGACATGATCGCGACCATCATCACCCCGGGCACGATCCGATCGACCGAATGATGATCGCCCAGACTCGATCCCAGCGGCAGCAGCGTCAGACCGACCAGCAGGGTGATCGGGATGAACATGGTCAGCAGGAGCTGTTCCCCGTTGCGCAGCAACAGGATCAGCTCCATGCGGGTCTGGGCGGCCAGCATCGCCGCCCGCGGCGCGGGCCGCGGCGCCGGGCGGAATGTGCCCGCGGCGAAACGTTCGGCGGTCTCACTCATCCCCGCAGCTCCCGTCCGGTCAGGTCGAGGAACACATCCTCCAGCCGGCGCTGGTCGATGCGAATGTCGGTGGGCAGCACGTTGATCCGTGCGCACCAGGCGGTGACGGTGGCCAGCACCTGCGGGGTGATGTCCCCGCGCAGCAGATACGAGCCCGGACTGGTCTCCGACGGCGAGAACCCTTCCGGCAGTGCGGTTTCCAGCAGCCGCAGATCCAATTTCGGCGGTGCGCTGAAATACATCAGTCCTTCCGCGCCGGTCGAGGTGACCTCGGCCGGAGTCCCGGCGGCCACGACGCGGCCGTGGTCGATGATGATCAGCTGATCGGCCAGCTGTTCGGCCTCGTCCATCATGTGCGTGGTCAGCAGGATGCCGACTCCGTCCCGGCGCAGCGCGTCGATCAGCTCCCACACCAGATGCCGTGCCTGCGCGTCCATTCCGGCGGTCGGTTCATCCAGGAAGATCAATTCCGGGCGCCCGACCAGCGCACAGGCCAGGGCCAGTCGTTGCTGCTGACCGCCGGACAGGCGCCGGTACGGGGTGCGCCGCGCCTCGGTGAGCCCGAGCGTGTCCAGCAGCCACCGCGGATCGAGAGGCTCGGCGGAATAGGAGGCCACCAGTTCGAGCATCTCCCCGGCCTTGGAACCGGGATAGGCGCCGCCGCCCTGCAGCATCACACCGATCCGCGGGCGCAGCCGGTCCGAATCGGCCACCGGGT
>JAFMQT010000462.1 GCA_017354515.1 Nocardia sp.
ACGACGAGCGAAGCGGTGAGGGTGCGCGGCGTGAGCCCGGTCCAGGGCGGCTTGCCGCTGCGCGCGGATCTGCTCGGCGGTGCCGAAGTGCACCGAGGCGGGGGTGTGCATGCCGATCCCGGAATGTCGATGTTCATGGTTGTAGGCGAGGAAGAACGCATCGCAGAACGCGCGTGCGTCTTGTAGTGAACCGAACCGTTCCGGGAAGTCCGGCACGTACTTCATCGTCTTGAACTGCGCCTCGGAGTATGGGTTATCGTTCGATTATCCGGCTAATAGTCCTGGTTTCGTCGTATTGGCCGGTTAATGTTTTCAGTCCTTTTGGGGCTTGAGTCGTCGGAGTTGTTCTTCGTGTCGGCGTACTCGGGTGGCGAGGGCGTCGAGGGCGGTGTGGAGGGTGGCGATCTGGTCGGTGAGGCCGGCGAGGGTGCCGCTGGTGGTCGAGCGGTGTCGGTGCTCCTCGATGACCGCGCGGAGGTCGGGGTTGCGGTAGAGGGTGGTGCGTCCGAGACCGGTGTGGGCGGCGACGGCGGTGAAGGTGATGGCCTGTCCGTTGTGGTGGAGTTGGGCGCAGGCGTGTTCGACGCGGTCGAGGGTGGTGGTGGTCATCCTGCTTGGGCCTGGTTGATCAGGGTGTCGAGTCGGGCGATGAGTCGCTGGTGTCGTTCGGCTTCGGTGATCCAGCCTCGTTGCTCGGCGTCGGCCGCGAGTGCTTGGGCGTCGACGCGTTGCGCGGCGAGGATGGGCAGCGAGCTGGGTTCGGTGTGGAAGCTGGGGCAGTGTTCGCAGATGTTGGCGTAGGCGCAGGCGCCTTGGGCGGGTGCACGCAGGCAGAACCCGCCGGCCAGTCGGGATTTGAGCAGTGGG
Organism: Nocardia sp.; assembly: GCA_017354515.1. Classification (GTDB taxonomy): domain Bacteria; phylum Actinomycetota; class Actinomycetes; order Mycobacteriales; family Mycobacteriaceae; genus Nocardia. Next base: position 868 of record JAFMQT010000462.1, read on the forward strand.
GTGTTGCGCCAGTCGGCTCCGCCGGTGATGTCGGCCAGCGGCAGGTTGATCGGGCCGGTGGCGGGGGTGCGGGCCTGTTGTTTGGCCAGGTCCAGGGCGCGTTCGTATTCGGCTCGGACGGTCGTGTCGAACAATCGCCCGTAGCGCAGACTCATCTCGGCCGACATGTGCCCGAGCAGCGCCATCAGTGCCTGCAACGAGACGCCGGCGTTGACCAGGGCGGTGGCGTAGGTGTGGCGCAGCTGATGGGGAGTGATGTGACCGAGCCCGGTGGCCTGGGCCGCCCGATCGAGTTCGGCGCGGACCGCGTTTTGGGACAGCCGCCGGCCGTGGTGGGTGAACAGGAACTGGGCGGGGCGGCGGTAGCGGGGGTGGGGCATCGGCCGTCCGTGGCAGCGGATCTCGGTGATGTGATCGATCAGTGCGAGGATCTCGTGGTCGAGCGGGACCATCCGCTCGGTTTCCAGCTTTCCGAGCGGGATTTTCAGCCAGCTGCCGTGGCCGGGTAGTTCGTGGACGCAGTCCAGCTCGAGGTCGAGCAGTTCTCCGATGCGCAGCCCGCAGGATCGTTGCAGCCGCAGGGCGGCCGCGGCCAGCTCGTTTCCGGGCCGTTCGCGTAGTGCCTGCTCCAGCCGGCGGTCGACATCGACGGGCAGGTAGCGGGGCAGTACTTGCGGGAGCTTGGGGTTGTCGTCGCGGAACACCAGCTTGCGCGGTGGGGCCTCTGGCCAGCCCCACTCGGTGATGTCACCTAGAAACCCCATCAGCGCGAGCACCCGTCGTGAGCGGTCGGCGACGGTGATGAGCTCGTCGTTCTTGGAGTTGACCGCGTCGATCAGCGAGGTCAGGTAGGGCTCGATGTGGGTGCGGCGATCGAGCGAGGCGATCGAGTCGAGCCTGGGATCGACATCGGCGAGGAACACCCCGAAGTGCTTGAGCCGGGTCGCGAGCGCGGAGACGGTCTTGGGTTGGCAGGTCGCGCGCTTGCGTTCCAGGTAGGCGATCATCGTCGCGCGGATCGGTGGGCGAACCTCGGCCAGCCGCTCGGCGAACGGGACCGGCCCGCCCGAGCGGGGCAGTTGGTCGATGATCCCGAGATGGAAGAGCACTCGCTGGGCGTTGCTGACCGCCGCGAGGTAGTGATGGTGGCCCTTGCCGGTGCGTTCTTGCCGGTCGTGGCAGGCCGCGGTGAACTTCGCCAGGTCGGTGATGGTGAGCTGGTCCAGGCGTCGTCCGGTCTGGATGAGCAGCCGGACCGGCACCTGCGATCCGGTGGCGAAGCGGACTCGTTCGGTGAACCCCAGGTCCGCGGCCGCGCTCATGAACCGATCGAGGTCCGGTCCCAGCGGGGAGTCCTTGATCTCCCGCCAGATGCTGGAGAGTTTACGTTCCAGCAGGTACTCATAGCCGGGTTGCAGCACCCGGTGCAGCATCAGGAAGGTGATGATCGGCCGGGTGGCCGATCCGGCCGACAACCGAACCTCTAACGGCTCGTCGGCCCACCGCCGCGGGTCTGGCCAGCGCCGGAAGAACACCCGAGCCGCCTGCCAGTACGCGGTGTTGCCCCGCCCCGTGCGCCGCAGGTAGTCCAGGTAGGCGCTGTGCAGGTCAGCGCTGGGCGCGGATGCGGTCACGGGCGGCATCGAACTCGGCTTTCACGTGGGCTGGAGCCAAATGGATGTAGCGGGCGGTGGTGTCGACGTGAGCGTGGCCGAGTAGCGCCTGCATCACCGCCAGGTCGACCCCGGCCTCGGCCAGGGCGGTTCCGAAGGTGTGCCGCAGCGCGTGTGGATGCCCGCCGACGATCCCGGTGAGCTCTCGGTGATAACGGAAGATCGTGCGCAGCCCGGCCGCGGTCAATGGCTGCCCCCGATGCGGCCCCTTGGCCACCAGAAGAAGGCGGCCGCTGCCGGATTCGGGCCGCTCGGCCAACAGATACACCTGGATCACCGAAGCGACGTCGACGTCCAGCGGGACGCGGCGTTCCCGCTCTCCCTTGCCGAGGACCTTCAGCCACCGGCCGCCGATGTCGACATCCGCGACGTCCAGGCCCAGCACCTCGGCTGAGCGCAGCCCGCAATACAGCATCAACCCCGCGATCGCCCGGTCCCGCCACGTGCGCAAGCTCGCCAAGAGTTCCGCCGCATCGGATTGGGACAGCGCCTGGGGCAGCCGGCGAGGTTCGCGAAGCCGCAGCGACGAGCGGTTCTTCGGCCGGCGGACCGTGTGCGCGAGCATCCCGCTGCGTTCACCGGGCACCCGCCAGCGCGCTTCCCGACCCTTCGGGACCGGGTTGTTCATGTCCGGATCCCGCATCGCGGCGAACGCGAACAACCCCGAGATCGCCGCCAGCCGACGATTGATCGTCGTGGCCGCGTACTGGTCCATCCGCCGCCCCGACAGCCTGACCACGTTCGGCCCGGGCCGGCCCGGAACCTTCGCCTCCCGGCACGCGCGCAGGAACCGCAGCAGCACGTCCGTGGTCACCCCGGGCAACGGCTGCTGTTCGGCGGCCAGCCACCTGCAAAACGCCAGCAGGTCATACCCGTAGGCGCGCACCGTCTTCGGCGAGTAGTTCCGATCCGCCAGATGCGCCAGGTACTCGTCCACCAACCCGAATCGCGAGGCGAGCGACCCGGCCAACGCCCAGCCGCCATCCCGCTCCTCCAACCGAAGACCAACCCCTGTTATCACAGTGAACAGATGTACCAGCGATGACCCCACCGGCCTGGCAACTACCACCACAACGGCGTGTCATCGACCAGCACAAACACAGCCATTAGCCGGTTAAGAGGGAGGTGCGGGGACGGGAATGTGACCGCAACACCCCCAGGTTGACCAGCAGTTCGGACACCGGCTTGGACACCATCGCACCCCCACGGTCAGCGTGAATGGTGTGCGGCGCAAGCCTGTTACGTGCCACGGCCTCGGTCAGGAAGTCTTTTGCC
>JAFMQT010000463.1 GCA_017354515.1 Nocardia sp.
GGCGCGGCGCCCGGCCGACGCGGGGACGGTGCTCGTGGTGGCCGGGCCGATGCTCATCGGCCGGGGCCTGGACTTCGATGTGACTGTGCGCCTGCACATGTCGGAGGCCGCACTACGCCGCTGGACCGATCCGGACCAGCTGTGGACGATCCCCGCACTGCGGCATTTCCACAGCGAGCCCGCTGATTTCGAGGTCCGATGGGATCACCCCGACCGTCCCGCACTGCGCACCGGGCATTGAACGATCCGGCAAGCCCTACCGAAAATCGCTGGGGCACCCGGTAATTCGGGTGCCCCAGCCGCAGCGGTGCACTCCGATCACCAACCGCGCTCGGCCAGGCGATGCGGTTCGGCGATCTCCTCGACATTGATACCGACCATGGCCTCGCCCAGACCGCGGGACACCTTGGCCAGCACATCCGGATCATCGTAGAAGGTGGTCGCCTTCACGATGGCCGCCGCGCGCTGCGCCGGGTTACCGGATTTGAAGATGCCCGAACCGACGAACACCCCCTCGGCGCCGAGCTGCATCATCATCGCGGCGTCGGCGGGGGTGGCGATACCACCGGCGGTGAACAGCACCACCGGCAGTTTCCCGGTCTCGGCGATCTCGCGAACCAGCTCGTAGGGGGCCTGCAACTCCTTGGCCGCGACGAACAACTCGTCGGCCGGCAGTGAACCCAGGGCGCGAATCTCGTCGCGGATCTTCCGCATATGGGTGGTGGCGTTGGAGACGTCGCCGGTGCCGGCCTCACCCTTGGAGCGAATCATGGCCGCCCCCTCGGTGATCCGGCGCAGTGCCTCACCCAGGTTGGTGGCCCCGCACACGAACGGCACCGTGAACTGCCACTTGTCGATGTGGTGGGCGTAGTCGGCAGGCGTGAGCACCTCGGACTCGTCGATGTAGTCCACGCCGAGGCTCTGCAGGACCTGGGCCTCCACGAAGTGGCCGATCCGCGCCTTCGCCATGACCGGGATCGATACCGCGTTGACGATGCCGTCGATCAGATCCGGGTCGCTCATCCGGGCGACGCCGCCCTGGGCGCGGATATCGGCCGGCACCCGCTCGAGCGCCATCACCGCCACCGCACCGGCGTCCTCGGCGATCTTGGCCTGTTCGGCGGTGACCACATCCATGATCACCCCACCCTTGAGCATCTCGGCCATTCCGCGCTTCACGCGGGCGGTACCGGTCGTCGAGGTGTTCTCGGGCGTTGTCACGGGCAAACACTCCTGATTATCGGGGGATCAATATTATCGGGGGATCAATACGAGGGCTATCGCTGCGCGGCGAACATCCACGATTCTAGGCGGCCCGATCAGACCACTTCATCGCCAGTACCAGGGAACTGGACTCATCACCGGGCTACCACCGCCGTCGGCGGCCCGATGTGAGATCGGCTACACCGCAGCGACAGCGCCGTCAGCGAATGGAACGGACCTCGGGTTCGGTGTCCACCCCGGCCGCCGCGACCGCCTCGGCGAGCAGGTCATCGAGGTGGTAGGGATACACCTGCTCCCCCTTGGTATCGAGTTCGGCGATATCGTCCGGCCGGCACCAGCGGTAGGTGGACACGCAGCGGCGCTCCCACACACCGGGCTCGGCCGGCTTCGGGTCGTACCACTTCACCCGGGCGACGAAGAACAGCTCCTCGGAGCGGATCAGTTCCCCGTTGAACGGGAAGACCGCCACCCGCCGCCAGATCGGGCCGCGCAGCAGGGTGGAATCGACCGCGAGCCCGGTTTCCTCCCACACCTCGCGGACGGCCGCCGCACGCAGACTCTCACCGGTCTCGACCCCACCGCCGACGGTGAACCAGAACGGCGACTCCGGAGTCATCGGATCGTGACCGCGCATCAGCAGCACGCGATCGTCCTCGTCGAGCAGCACCACCCGCGCCGACGTGCGCACACTGTTCACCTCGAGGCCGGTGCCGGCCGCCGGGGTGACCCGTTCGGCGATCTCGAAATACGTCGGCAGCGGTGCGGTTCCGCCCAGATGCAGGAGCCGCACCGGACGACGGGTGCGCAAGGCCAGAGTGTCGCGGACCGCGTCATTGTGGAAGCGGCGGGCGATCAGCACCCGGGCCTCGGCGTCGGCGAGCTCGGCCACCAGTTGCGGCCGCAGCGTCTGGATATCGATCGCCGACAACGCCGAGGCCAGCTGATTCTCCGCGGTCTCGCGTTCGCTCCAGCCGGCGCGTTCGGCCCGATCGGCCAGCGCGCTCAGCCGCGTGGACTGTTCCGCGGTGGCGGGATCGGACATCGGCCCCGCGATCGAGGCCGCGACCGTGCGGGCCACCACGGCGCGCCGGGCCAGCGCCGCCTCCAGCGCGTCGCGCGCCTGATCGCCCCGCACGTGCAGCCGGTCGAGCCGGTTGGCGGTCGAATAGGCCCACACACCGGCGGCGATGATGACCGCCGCGATCAGTGCCAGGACCAGGACGGTAGTCGCGGAGAAGGTGATCATGCGGCGCCCCCGTCAGCCCTGGCGCTGACGGCACGAGCGGGGCCCTCCGTGGTCACGCTCCGCTGCCGCCTCCGGACCTGACCGCTCATGCCGTGTCCCCTGACGGCACGAGCGGGGCCCTCCGTGGTAACGCTCCGCTGCCGCCTCCGGACCTGACCGCTCATGCCGTGTCCCCTGACGGCACGAGCGGGGCCCTCCGTGGTAACGCTCCGCTGCCGCCTGCGGGCCCCGCTCATGCCGAGCCGGCCCGGACTCGGGCGTTTCCGACGGTGACCGTCTCGTATACGCGCACAATCTGTTCGGCGACCACGGGCCAATCGTATTCGCCGACCACCTGATCGGCAGCGTGCACCAGGGCCCGGCGGCGGCCGGTGTCGGTGAGCAGCCCGTCGATCGCGACCGCCAGTGCGGCCGAATCCCCCACCGGCACCAGCACTCCCGCGGAACCGTCGCGCAGCACCCGGCGGAAGGCGTCCAATTGGCTTGCCACCACAGCGGTTCCGGCCGCCATCGCCTCGACCAGCACGATGCCGAAGCTCTCACCACCCAGATTCGGCGCGCAGTACACATCGGCGCTGCGCATGGCCGAGGCCTTCTCCGCATCGGTCACCTGGCCGAGGAAGCGCAGCCGATCCGCGTTCACCCCGGCCTCGCGGCGCAATCGTTCCTCGTCACCGCGGCCGACGATCAGGATCTCGACCGCCGGGTGCCGGCGCACCAACTCCGGCAGCGCCCCCAGCAGGACCGACATCCCCTTGCGCGGTTCGCCGTAGCGCCCCAGGAACAACACCGTGCCGCCCGCACGCGGATAGCCCGGCAGCATCGGCGCGTTCGCGAACGAGGCGACATCGACCCCGTTCGGGATCTCCACCGCATCGCCGCCGAGGGCCTCCACCTGCCAGCGCCGGGCCAGCTCCGAAACCGCGATCCGGCCGCTTATCTTCTCGTGGAAGGGCCGCAGCACGCCCTGAAAAGTTGCCAGAACCAGCGATTTCGTGGTCGAGGTGTGAAAGGTCGCGACAATCGGCCCCTCGGCCACCTTCAAGGCCAGCATGGAGATGCTCGGGGCATTGGGTTCGTGGATGTGCAGCACATCGAAGTCGTTGTCGACGATCCAGCGCCGCAACCGGTTGTAGGCGGTCGGGCCGAACGACAGCCGCGCCACCGACCCGTTGTACGGGATGGCCACGGCCTTCCCGGCCGACACCGCGAAGTCCGGCAGTTCGGTGTCGTCGGAGGCCGGGGCCAGCACACTCACCCGGTGCCCGCGTTCGATCAGCACCTGCGCCAATTCCACGACATGGGACTGCACACCACCGGGCACATCGAACGAATAGGGGCAGA
>JAFMQT010000464.1 GCA_017354515.1 Nocardia sp.
GGCCGGCGCGCCGGAGACCTTCGCCACCGAGTCCACGCTGGCCGAGGTGCGCATCCACCTCGATCTCGACGATTCGGTCGCGGCCGCCGATAAACTCGACCGGATTCCGCTCCCGGATTGGCGCGCTGACTGGTATCGGGGCCTGATCGCGCTGCGGGACAATAATTTCCAGCGCGCCTACGATCACTTCGACGCGGTACTGACCGCCCGGCCGGGTGAGCTCGCCCCCAAACTCGCCCTCGCCGCGACCTCGGAACTGGTCCTGCAGCATTGGGATTCACCGGATCCGAGCCGGTGGCGCGCCCATGCGCAAATGTTCTACGCCACGGTGTGGCGCACCGATCTGAGCGTGGTGAGCGCGGCGTTCGGCCTGGCCCGTCAGCTGGTGACCGCCGACCGGGTGGGTGACGCGGTCGCCGCCCTGGACGAGGTTCCCGAGAGTTCCCGGCACTACGGCGAGGCACGCACCACCGCCATCCTGTTGCTGCTCACCGCACATCCCGCCACCGAACTGGCCGAATCCACGCTGCGTACGGCCGATCGCCGGCTGGCGACACTGCCGGCCGGCGAACCTCGAGTGGCGCCGCTGCGAGTGCTGGTCCTGGGCACCGCACTGGCGTGGTTACAGGCCGGGCACACCCCGTCCGAGTCCATGTTGTGTGGTGAACGGTTCACCGAGCGGGGTCTGCGGCACGGGATCGAGTCCGGTCTGCGCACCCTGGCTCGCCTGGCCACCGACAACGGCCACCGGTACGCCCTGGTGGACTTGGCGAATGTGGTGCGCGCCAAGAGCTGGTTCTGACCCGGCCGGATGGTCAGCCGACCAGCGCCGCGGCCGCCCGGGCGATGGCCAACTCCTCGTCGGTGGGCACGACCAGCACCTTCACCTCGGCGTCGGGCGGTGAGATATACCGGGCCGCACGCTCTTTCGAGGTATTGGCGGCAGGATCCACCACGATCCCGAACCGCTCCAGCCCCGCCAGTGCCGCCGCCCGCACCCGGGCGTCGTTCTCGCCGACCCCGGCGGTGAAGGTGATCGCGTCCACCCCGCCCAATTCCACCAGGTACGCGCCGATATAGCGGCGCAACCGGTGGATGTAGACGTCGAAGGCCAGCCGGGCCGCGGCATCACCGGAGTCGATGAGCGCGGCCAATTCGCGGAAGTCGTTGACCCCCGACAGCCCCTTGATCCCGGACCGGCGATTGAGCAGTTCATCGATACCGTCGATATCCAGTCCCGCGGTGCGCGCCAGATGCGGCAGGATTCCGGGATCGATATCGCCGCATCGGGTTCCCATCACCAGGCCCTCCAGCGGCGTCAGGCCCATACTGGTGTCGACGGCCCGGCCACCGCGAATCGCGGAGATCGAGGCGCCGTTGCCCAGGTGCAGCACGATCTGATCGTGGTCGGCGTGGCTGCCGCCGAGGATCGCCGACACCTGACCGCTGACGTATTCGTGTGAGGTGCCGTGGAATCCGTACCGGCGGATACCGTGCGCGGCGGCCAGTTCCGCGTCGATCGCGTAGGTTTTCGCGGCATCGGGCAGGCCGTGGAAGAACGCGGTGTCGAAGACCGCCACCTGCGGAATATCGGGGAGAAGGTTACGCGCGGAACGGATCCCGACGGCATTGGCCGGATTGTGCAGCGGCGCCAGCGTGGCCAGATCGTCGATGGTCTCGACCACCGCGTCGGTGATCAGGGTGGGCTCGTAGAACACCTCCCCGCCGTGTACGACGCGATGTCCGACCGCCGTTGGCGGCGCATCGGTCAGATCGTGCCCACTGCGGGCGAACAGTTCGAACACCACCCGCAACCCGTCCGCGTGACCGCCGACCGGTCCGCGGTGGTCGAACAGCTCACCGGCACAGTGATGTTCGACGGTCACCGCATCCTCGCCGACCGATTCACCGATTCGCGACACCATGCCCGAGGCCACCACCTCGGACGAATCGGGTTCCAGCAGTCGATATTTGATCGAGGAGGAACCCGAGTTGATCACCAGGACGCGCATCAGCCCTCCTGCTGTTGTGCCTGGATGGCGGTAATCGCCACGGTGTTGACGATGTCGGCGACCAGGGCGCCGCGGGAGAGATCGTTGACCGGTTTGCGCAGGCCCTGCAGGACCGGCCCGATCGCCACCGCGCCCGCGCTGCGCTGCACGGCCTTATAGGTGTTGTTTCCGGTGTTGAGGTCGGGGAAGACGAAAACCGTTGCCCGGCCGGCGACTTCCGAATCCGGGAGTTTCGCACCGGCCACCGTGGGCTCGATCGCGGCGTCGTATTGGATCGGCCCCTCCACCGGCAGCCCCGGTGCCCGCCGGTGCACGAGTTCGGTGGCGGCGCGCACCTTGTCGACATCGGCGCCGCTGCCGGATTCGCCGGTCGAATACGACAGCATGGCCACTCGCGGTTCGATTCCGAACCGGGCGGCGGTGCGCGCGGAGGAGATCGCGATATCAGCGAGTTGTTCCGCGGTCGGATCGGGGACCACCGCACAATCCCCGTACGCGAGCACCCGATCGGCCAGGCACATCAGGAACACACTCGACACCGTCGACACCCCCGATGCGGTCTTGATGATCTCGAAGGACGGCCGGATGGTGTGCGCGGTGGTGTGCGCGGCGCCCGAGACCATCCCGTCGGCGATCCCCCGATGCACCATCATGGTGCCGAAATACGAGATATCGGCCATCATTTCGCGGGCCCGGTCCACGGTCATGCCCTTGTGTGCGCGCAATCGCGCGTACTCCTGCGCGAATTCGGTCCGCAGCTCACTGGTTCGCGGATCCAGCACCTGCGCCGCGTCGATATCCACCCCCAGTTCCGCGGCCCGGGCGCGCACCGCGCTCTCCTCGCCGAGGATGGTCAGCTCCGCGATCTTGCGCCGCAGGACGCGGCCGGCCGCACGCAGGATGCGATCGTCGTCGCCCTCCGGGAGCACGATCCGGCTCGGACTCACCCGCGCCCACTCCACCAGCTGATATTCGAACATCTGCGGTGTCACCACCGACGGCACCGGAACCTCGATCAGTCCCCGCAGCACTCGGCTGTCGACCCGCTGTTCCATCAACGCGAGCGCGGTGTCGACCTTGCGCATACTGGTCAGCGAGACGCGGCCGCGGGTGCGGGCGGCGGCGCTGGCAGTATCGAAGGTGCCCAGCTGGGTGGTCAGGATCGGCAGTTTCGGTTTCAGGCCGCGGATCAGCCGCTCGATCGCGGGCTCGGGCAGCATTCCGCCGTTCATGATGATTCCCGACAGCGACGGAAACCCCTCCGCCTCATGCGCATTGACCAGGGCCAGCAGCACATCGGAGCGATCGCCGGGCACGATGACCGCGACCCCGTCGGCGAGCCGCTCCAGAATGTGCTCGGCGGTCATCCCGCCGACCATGACCCGCAACGCCTCCCGCTGCAGCAGTTCCGGATCGCCTCACACAGTTCGTGCATCGTCGGCGCGGTCAGCAGCGGCACTTCGGGCAGGGTCCAGGCCGGGTGGCCCAGGACGGCCAGCGCCTTCTCGACCGCCTCCAGCTCGCCCGGATCGCACCGATTGGCGATCACGGCGGTGAGCCGGGCGTGCTCGCGCGCAAGTTCGGCCTCGCACACCCGCGTGATCTCGACGACCTCCTCCGGATCGCGCCCGGCGCCCCGCACCACCAGCAACACCGGCGCCCCGAGATTGGCCGCGATCCGGGCGTTGTAGCGCAACTCGCTGGGGCCGGCGATATCGGTGTAGTCGGTGCCCACGATCACCACCGCGTCGCACACCTTGGCCACCTCGTGGAACCGCATCACGATCTCGCCGATC
>JAFMQT010000138.1:0-6476 GCA_017354515.1 Nocardia sp.
CTGGTCGGCACCATGGAGGTGTGGCTGGAACCGTCGCTGGACGGGGTCATCCTGCATTACTTTCTGCATGCCGAACCTCCGGGTGCGGATGCATTATCCTCGCGAACGCTGATGGCGGCCAACAAATCCCGCCGGGTCGCGGGCAAGCGAATGTCGTTCGAGGTGAAATCGCGGCTCGAGGCCGGTCGTCCGGCCGGTGTGGCACCCGCGTACTGAGCTCACTCGCGCACCGAGGTCGAAAGGAAAGCAGTCAGTCATGGCCGACCGGACCCAGAGGTCGATTATCGTCGATGCCCCGCCGGACCAGGTGATGGCTGTCATCGCCGATCTGCCGTCCTATCCGCAGTGGGTGTCGGCGGCCCGATCGGTGGACGTGCTCGACACCTTCCCCGACGGCCGGGCCCGCACGGCGCGCTTCGTCCTGGACGCCGGTGTCGTCAAGGACACCTACACCCTCAACTACACCTGGCGCGCCGACGACCGCGCGGTGAGCTGGAAACTGGTTACCGGCGAACTGCAGAAGGCGCAGGACGGGACCTACGAGCTGATCGATCAGCCCGACGGCACCACCCAGGTCGTCTACGAGCTGACCGTGGATCTCACCATCCCGATGATCGGCATGTTCAAACGTAAGGCGGAGAAGGTCATCACCGATACCGCGCTCAAGGAACTCAAGAAGAGGGTCGAAGGCTGACCCGGCCCCCGCGATCCGGCCCCGAGGGTGGGTCGACCCGGCTCGAACTGTTCATCGGTAAGGGCGGGGTCGGCAAGACGACCCTGTCCTGCGCGACGGCACTGGCCGCCGCGCGGGCCGGACAGCGGGTTCTGGTCGCGTCGGTGGATCAGGCGCATTCTCTGGGCGATGCCCTGGGCGTGCGGATCACCCACGATCCGGGCACGGTCGCGGGGGTGGTGAGCGTGGCCCCGGGAGTCGATGTGATCGAGATCGATTCGCTCGCACTGCTCGAGGATCGATTCGGCGAATTCGCGCGCGGACTGTCCGGCGCCGGGCACGATCACGGTATCGACCTGGCCGCGATCGATCCCGCCGAACTCACCGGACTGCCCGGGGTGCAGGAACTGCTGGCGCTCAGTGAGATCGCGCAGTTCGCCGAGGAGGACGACTGGGATCTGATCATCGTCGACTGTCCGCCGTCCGCGGATATGCTGCGGATCGTCACCGCGCCCGGCACGCTGCTGGGCTATCTGGAGCGGGTGTGGCCGGCCCATACCCGCGTGCTCAACGCGGTCGGCACCGATTTGCGCCGGGCGGTGCTGGCCGCGGCCGTGGAGCGGGTGGCGGCGGCGGTCGCGGGCATCCGTGATCTGCTGGCCGACACCTCGCGGACCGGGGCGCGATTGATCACCGGCGCCGAGCGGGTCGCGCTCGCCGAATCGACACGGGTGCGGTCGGCGACGGCCCTGCTGGGCTTGCGGCTGGAGGCGGTGGTGGTGAACAAGGTGCTGCCGCCGGTGCCGTCGGGACCACCGCATCCGGCGCTGCGCTGGTATCTGGGCCGGCGCGGCGAACAGCTCGATGTCATCGCCGAATTGCGCCGCCGGATGCCCGAGGTGCCGGTCGCCATCGCCCACGACAACGGGTCCGAACCGGTCGGGGCGCACGCGTTGTCGGCGCTGGCGGCCGTGTTGCCGGTTCCGGGAACTCCGCGAGTACCGATTCCGGACCCTATGCTTGGCGGCGATGTGCGTCCGGAACCCGGCGATCCCGAACCGGAGGTGCGCTGGGAATCGGGAACCGGGCTGGAGTCGATCTACACCATGCGGCTGCGGCTGCCGGTAGCCGATCCGGGCACGGTGCGACTGGGACGAGTGGAGGACGATGTGATCGTGGGAGCGGACGGGGTCCGCCGGCGACTGCGCCTGGCCCCCGTATTGCGGCGGTGCACGGTCGATGGCGCCGAACTCGAGGGCGAACAGCTGGTGGTGCGGTTCCGGCCGGATCCGGGGGTGTGGCCGCGATGACCGGCGAGCACCGCCACGACGACTCCTTCAACGACCTGACCTACGAACTGCGTGCCCTGGCCGAAACCCTGCTGGAGCGGGTCGAGCCCGCGCTGCGCCGGGCGGCCGCCGACGACCGGGCCTGGGACAGCTGCAGCTGGTGCCCGCTGTGCGCGGCGGCGGCGCTGCTGCGCGGGGAACATCACGATGTCGCCGCCGCCCTGGCCCAGCACGGTACGGCGGTGGTGACGGTGCTGCGCGAAGCGCTGGCCGGGGCTCCGGTCGATCCGGTCGATCCGCATGTGCGCGACGGCGCGGGCGCACCGGATCCGGATCCCGGCCCCGCCACCAACGGGTTCGCCGGCGGTGGTGAATTCGGTTCCGGCCCCGCCTCTTCCGGTGCGCCCGGGCAGCGCGCACCGGGGGCGGATGAACCGAAGGTCGGCGCCGGCGACCAGCGGACCGGCTATATCCCGATTCAGGTGCGGATCCGGCGATGACCACCCACCTCGGCCGGGACGCACCGCTGACCGTCGGAATCGACGTCGGCGGAACCAATATCCGCGCCGCGGTGGTGGACGGAGCCGGGGATGTCCGCGACACCGTGCAGGCACCCACCCCGCATTCGGCGAACGCGCTCGAGGACGCCCTCGATCGCGCGGTGCGGGAACTGCGCGCCCGCTACGAGATCGGCGCGGTCGGGCTGGCCGTGGCCGGCTTCGTGGACCGCTCGCGCACCACCATCCGCTTCGCCGCCCATCTGCCCTGGGAGGACACGGCCGTCGCGGACCGGCTCGCCGGGCGGCTGCGGCTGCCGGTCATCCTGGAACACGATGCCAATGCCGCGATGTGGGCCGAGTACCGGTTCGGAGCGGCCGCCGGGGCGCACAACGGGGTGCTGGTGGCGATCGGCACCGGAGTCGGTGCGGCCCTGCTGGTCGAGGGCAAGCTGTACCGCGGAAGTTTCGGGGTCGCACCGGAATTGGGTCATCTGCAGGTGGTGCCCAGCGGCCGGCTGTGCGCCTGCGGTAAACGCGGCTGCTGGGAACGCTATTGCAGCGGAACGGCACTGGTGGATACCGCGATCGAAATGCTGGCCACCGATCCGATGGATTCGACCATCCTGGCTCGCGAGGTCGCCGGTGATCCCGGTTCGCTGACCGGTCGCCGGGTCGCCGGCGCCGCCCACGACGGCGATCCGGTGGCGCTGCGGGTGATGTACGAATTCGCGCGGTGGCTCGGGCTCGGACTGGCGTTCGTCAGCGATATCTTCGATCCGGATCTGATCGTGATCGCCGGGGGTGTGAGCTCGTCGGCGCCACTGTTTCTCGACGACGCCCGCGAACAGTACGCGGCGGCCATCACCGGTGCCCGGCATCGCTCGCTGGCCCGTATCCGGACCACCCAACTCGGCGAGGCCGCGGGCATGATCGGGGCCGCGGAACTGGCCCGTGCGGCGCTGTGTGATTCCTCCGCGATTTCCGCACTGTGAATTAATTCCGGTGGGGTTGGTGACCGCTACCGAGCGGCTGTAGAGTCGGTGTGACGGAGGAGCCCGCGACGAGGCCGGTCCCGTTCGCACCCAGTTCACAGCACTCAATTCACAGGGGAAGGACGCAATGTTCTACTGGCTGCTCAAATTCGTGCTGGTCGGGCCCTTCATGCATATCTACAACCGTCCCAGGGTCGAGGGCGTGGAAAATATTCCCGCCGACGGAGCGGTGATCCTCGCCGGAAATCACCTGTCGTTCACCGACTGGTTGTTCACTCCGCTGCTGAGCCCGCGCCGCATCACATATCTCGCCAAGGCCGAATATTTCACCACCCCGGGTTTGAAGGGCCGCCTGCAGAAGTTCTTCTTCTCCGGCACCGGGCAGTACCCGATCGACCGGAGCGGGGCCGGCGCCGCCGAGGACGCGCTCAACACCGCTCGCAAACTGCTCGGCGAGGGCCGCATGGTCGGGCTGTATCCGGAGGGCACCCGCTCCCCGGACGGTCGGCTGTACAAGGGCAAGACCGGGGTGGCACGCCTCGCCCTGGAGACCGGCGTTCCGGTGATCCCGGTCGCGCTGATCGGTACCGACGAGGTGTGCCCGCCCGGTCCTTTCCGGTGGCGTCACCGCCGGGTGACCGTGAAATTCGGTACCCCGATCGACTTCTCCCGCTACGAGGGAATGGGCGGTAACAGATTCGTCGAGCGCGCGGTCACCGACGAGATCATGTACGAGCTGATGCGGATGTCGGGTCAGGAATACGTCGACGTCTACGCCGCCAGCCTCAAGAAGGGCACGCCGTCGGGCAGCCGCCCCGAGGCCGAACGGGTCCCGGAGACCGTCGCCAGCTGAACGGCGTTTTCCTGAATTATTGTGCGCGGCCCCGGATTTCGATCCGGGGCCGATTCATTTGGTGATGCGTCGGAATGCCTCGATCGCCTCGTATTTGGCGAGATTGTGCCGGGCGTCGGCGAGCGCGTCATGGGCGTCCTGCGGGACCGGCGGCAAATCCGGACGGCCGTAATACATCCAGTGCTGCCGCAATTCGTTGGTGTAGCGGGGGAGCGCGGGCGGCAGATCCACCATCGTCCCCCACAGCTGGCACAGCGCCACGTGGTCGTAGGCGCCCACCCAGGCCCACATCTCCGGCCGTACGGCCGGACGCGGAACCAGGAACTCGTACAGCTCGTCGCGGATGCGCCGACGGCTGCGCCACAGCGGGGAGGCGGGCGGTGGCAGTTTGGGCAGCACGTTGCGCCGCACCCACGGCCCGGCCCGTTCGGCATCGAATTCGGTCGATATCGCGTAATACTCACGACCGTCCTCGCAGACGACGGCGATCGAGATGAGATCGATCGTCACCCCGTCCTCGATGAATTCGCAGTCGTAGAAATATTTCACGCGGTCATGTCCTTCCCGATGCGGTCCGGTGCCCGAGATTACGGGCGACGGCGGCCCGCCCCTACCTCCGGGGTGCCGGGCGGTTGCGGGCGGTCCGTATCCTGATGCTGTGAACTGGACCGTCGACGTACCGATCGATCGCTTGCCGGAATTGCCGCCATTGCCCGACGAGCTGCGTCGGCGTCTGGACGCCGCGCTCGCGCTGCCCGCCAAACAGCAGCCGTCCTGGGATCCGGGCCAGGCCGCCCGGATGCGGGCGGTGCTCGAGAGTGTGCCGCCGCTGTGCGTGCCCGCCGAGATCGAGGAACTGCGGACCCGCCTGGCCGAGGTGGCCCGGGGTGAGGCGTTCCTGATGCAGGGCGGCGACTGTGCGGAAACCTTCGCCGACAACACCGAACCGCATATCCGCGGCAATATCCGGACCCTGCTGCAGATGGCGGTGGTGCTGACCTACGGCGCCAGCCTGCCGGTGGTCAAGATCGCCCGGATCGCTGGGCAGTACGCCAAGCCCCGCTCCGCGGACACCGACGCGCTCGGGCTCAAGTCCTATCGCGGCGATATGGTCAATTCCCTGGTCGCCGAGGCCGGCCCGCGCGAACACGACCCCTCCCGACTGGTGCGCGCCTACGCCAACGCCAGTGCCGCGATGAATCTGGTTCGCGCCCTGACCAGCGCCGGAATGGCCGATCTGCACAAGGTGCACGATTGGAACCGGGATTTCGTCGCGCAGTCGCCGGCCGGCGCCCGGTATGAGCAGATGGCCTCGGAGATCTCCCGGGGTCTGGCGTTCATGAACGCCTGCCGCGTGCAGGATCCGAGCCTGCAGGCGGCCAAGATCTACTGCAGCCACGAGGCGCTGGTCCTGGACTACGAGCGCGCGATGCTGCGGCTGGGCGAGAACTCGGCCGGGGATCCGGTGCTCTACGACCTGTCCGCGCACTATCTGTGGATCGGGGAGCGCACCCGGCAGCTGGACGGCGCGCATATCGCCTTCGCCGAGCTGCTGGCCAATCCGATCGGGGTCAAGATCGGCCCCACCACAACCCCCGATCAGGCCGCCGAATATGTCGAGCGGCTCGACCCGAACAATGAGCCGGGACGGCTGACCCTGGTCGCTCGGATGAGCAACACCAAGGTGCGTGAGGTGCTGCCGCCGATCATCGAGAAGGTCCGCGCGACCGGCCATCAGGTGATCTGGCAATGCGACCCGATGCACGGCAACACCCACGAATCCTCCACCGGATACAAGACCCGCCACTTCGATCGCGTCGTCGACGAGGTGCAGGGCTTCTTCGAGGTGCATCACGCGCTCGGGACCCATCCCGGTGGCCTGCACATCGAGTTGACCGGTGAGAACGTCACCGAATGTCTGGGCGGTGCCCAGGACATCTCCGACCTCGATCTGGAGAACCGCTACGAGACGGCCTGCGATCCGCGCCTGAACACCCAGCAGTCCCTCGAACTGGCCTTCCTGGTCGCGGAGATGCTGCGGTAATGCGGCCGGTGGCGGGGTCAATGCGGCCGGCGGCCGGGCGGTCGTAGTGGACGTCGTATTCCGGGGCGACGACGGTCCCGTGCGCGGAGAGAGGGACCCGCACGGGGAATTCGCCGACGTTTCTC
>JAFMQT010000138.1:6486-9519 GCA_017354515.1 Nocardia sp.
ACGTTTCTCGCATCGGTCATACCGATCGCAGGATTCTGCGTTTGCTGCGCGATCGGGACCGGGACGGGGTCGCCACCGAGGTCGTGCTGCGCGACGGCACCCGGCTGCTGATCTTCAACATCTGCTGGGGATACGAGATCACCTGGGGTCTGCAGCATTCCGGCGAATACGCTCCGAATCCGGCTTCGGCGCAGGTCACCACGAATATCAGCCCGGCTTTCGGCGGGGCCCCGGTGGATATCTTCGATACCGCGGCGGTGATCGCGATAAATGATCCGGAAACGGGTACACCGCTGATGGCGGTCGGCTGATCCCGCCGCTGTCGATCATGTGATCAAGTCCGGGCGGTCGGCCCGGAAGTGAGATGGCTCGCGCAGTTAACTGAAAGGTTGCTGTGACGGGAGGTGTCCGCTACATTCCTAGATGTGAGCTTGCGGCGGTACTGCGCTGGGGCGGAACTGGTTCTGAAAGGATCGACATGCAGAGCACACCGGTAACCAGCGGATTGCGACAGGCGATGAATCGCTCGATCAACCCCGGTCGTACCCGGAACCGGGCGAGCACCGCACTGGCCGAACATATGATCGAGGTCGACGGAATCCCGGTCTCGATCGTCATCGAACGTCCCGAGGTGGACCGGGCCGGAATCGCGTGGCGGTGCCGGCTGCGGGTGGTGCGCGGCAACGGCCGCATCGAACACTCCCAGGTGGTCGGGTCGACCTCCAGCGGGGTGCTGCAGCAGGCCCTCGATCTGGCCAGTGAGCGGCTGGGAGTCAGCGAGGCGGAATTGATGGCCGGCGCCGAAATGGGCGGAGCCCTCGGCTGATCGGTGCGAGGCTCAGAACGGCAGGACGGTCAGCGTGACCGTCGACCCGGGCGCCGCGTTGGCGCCGCCACCGGGCGACTGCGCCCAGACGGTGCCGTGATCGTTGCTGAAAATATGATTCACCTGCACCTTCAGGCCGGCTCCTTCGAGCCGGTTGCGGGCCTGCTTCACACTCAACCCCGAAACATCGGGTACCTGAACGGCATTGGAGACCACCAGGGTCACCGCGGAACCGGTCAGCGATCGGGTGCCGGCCGCGGGCTCGGTGGCCGCGACCTGGCCGGCGGGCACCTGCTGATCGAATTCGTCCCGATGGGACGTCGCGACCGTCAAACCGGTCTGTCGCAGAACGGCTTTCGCCTCCTCGACGGTCTTGCCGCTGACATCGGGCACCGTCACCGGCTGTGAGCCGCTGCTGCGATATACCCGGACCTGCGCGCCGGTGGGCAGCACCGTCCCCGCGGCCGGTTCCAGTACCCCGACCGAACCTTTCGCGGCCGTACTGGGCTTCTCACCGGAATCCACCGGAACCAGGCCCGCATCGCGGATGAGCCGATTCACGGTCTCCACATCCTGGCCGGGCCGGTAGGCCGGAACCTTCGGCTTACCACTGGAAACCAGTACCGCGACCGTCGAACCGTGCGGTACCCGGGCGCCGGCCGAGGGATCGGTACCGACCACTCCGCCGACCGGAATCATATCGGAAGCCTTGTCGCGCAAGGTGGTTGCGAATCCGGCGTTCTTCAGGACCACTGCGGCCCGCTCGGAACTCATGCCCGCGATCGAGGGCACCGACGAGTAGCGACCCACTCCGAGCCACCAGCCGCCCAGACCGAGCAGCAGGGCCAGGACCACCACCACCGCCGACCAGATCACGATCCGCTGCCGGGATTTGGCGCGGTCGGGGATGAATTCGGGATGATGCTGGGGGCTCGGCGCCGCAGGTGCGGGCACCGGCGGGGGCTGCGGTGCCGGATGAGGTGCGGTCATCACTTTGGTGTGCGACGGTTCGGCCGGGATTCGCGTGGTGGACGCGGTGACCGGCCGGGCCGGTGCGACCGCGGTGGCGGCCTCGGGGACCGGCTGCGCCACCCGGTATCGCGCGGACAGGTGTTCGGCGGATTCACTGGGCGCCGGGACCCGGTAGTCGGGCAGCCCCAATTCGATGGCGACGCGGTGCAGTTCGGTCGCCATGGCGGTGGCGTCGGCGAAGCGGTGCGCCGGCTCGCGGGCGGTGGCGCGGGTGACGAGCTCGTCGAATTGGGCCGGGACGCCGTCGATCAGCTCGCTCGGGGCGGGGACGTCGTTCTCCATCCGCTGATAGGCGATCGACAGCGGGGTATCCCCGATGAAAGGTGTGCGCCCGGTGAGCATTTCGAAGATGAGGACGCCGACCGCGTAGACATCGCTGCGAGAATCCGAATTCCCCGCCGACACCTGCTCGGGAGACAGGTAGGCCGCCGTGCCGAGAATCACACTCGACGAGGTCAGATTCGAGCCGGCCACCGCCCGCACCAGGCCGAAATCGGCGATCTTGACCTCGCCGGAATCGGAGATCAGCACATTCTCCGGTTTGACGTCGCGATGGACCAGGCCCGAGGCGTGGGCCGCGCCCAGGGCGCGCAGCACCGGCTCGGCGACCGCGCGGACCGCGTGCGGGGGCATCGGGCCCCGTTCGCGCAGCAATTCGCGCAGCGTGCCGCCTTCGACCAATTCCATGATCAGGAACGGGGAGCCGCCGTCGACACCCTGGTCGTACACCGAGACCAGCGACGGATCCTTCAATTTGGCTACCGAACGCGCCTCGAGTTCGAAGCGGGTCAGGAACTGCGGATCGCCGGAGAATTTGGGGTCCATCACCTTGATCGCCACGGGGCGGTCCAATCGGGTGTCGACACCCCGGAAGACCATCGACATCCCACCGCGCGCGATCGGCGCGTCGATGCGATAACGCCCGTCGAGCATCTGGCCGATCAACTGCTTTCCTCCGAATCCGGCTGTCGCGATTGCCGCCCCATGGCGGTAAGTCCGATCGTATAGCCGCGCACCATCGAGGTCGCTTATGACGTGCTTGGCGCCCGGCCGTGCTCGGCGGCGCAGCTGGACGGACTACCGTTGTGCCGGTGAGTGCATTCCCCTGCAGCGACGATGTCGTGCCCGAATCGGTGACCCTGATCCCGCTTCCGGACGTGGCCGAACAACTCGGC
>JAFMQT010000139.1 GCA_017354515.1 Nocardia sp.
GGTCGCCGACGCCGCTCAGAATGTCGCCTCCCTCGCCGCGGCCGCGCCGACCTCCCGGCGTTCGCGCCGGCGCGCCGAATCCGATTCGGACGAGCCCTCGACCATCGACGTCAACCTGGTGATGCAACTGCTGCTGGCCAGCCACAGCTTGGAGACCATTGCCCAGACCGCGGAAACCGGTGACGCCTCCCTGGGCGAACTGATCGACGCCGCCCGCCGCACCCGCACCGTCGCGGTCGATCTGGTCACCCGCTGGTTCGGCGGCACCACCCGGATGCGCGAATTCGCCGAAGCCCTCCTCACCGCGACCGAATACTAGAGACCGCGCGCGCCGGAGCATTCGCCGGCCGAAACGCGAAAAGGGCCGCCCCCCTTGGGGAACGGCCCTTTTCTGCTGTCACTCGTCGTGACGGCGGTACCTCACAGGGTCACTTGATGACCTTGGTGACACGGCCGGCGCCGACGGTACGGCCACCCTCGCGGATCGCGAAGCGCAGGCCCTCTTCCATGGCGACCGGCTGGATCAGCTTGACGCTCATCTCGGTGTTGTCGCCCGGCATGACCATCTCGGTGCCCTCGGGGAGGGTCACGACGCCGGTCACGTCGGTGGTGCGGAAGTAGAACTGCGGGCGGTAGTTGTTGAAGAACGGGGTGTGGCGGCCACCCTCGTCCTTCGACAGGATGTACGCCTGGCCCTCGAACTCGGTGTGCGGGGTGGTGGTGCCGGGCTTGACGACAACCTGACCACGCTCGACATCGTCGCGCTTGAGACCACGAACCAGCAGACCGACGTTGTCACCGGCCTGACCCTGGTCCAGCAGCTTCCGGAACATCTCGATACCGGTGATGGTGGTCTTGGTGGTCTTCTCGCGGATGCCGACGATCTCGACTTCCTCGTTCACGTTGATCACACCGCGCTCGACGCGGCCGGTGACCACAGTGCCACGACCGGTGATGGTGAAGACGTCCTCGATCGGCATCAGGAACGGCTTGTCGGTCTCACGCTGCGGGTCCGGGATGGACTCGTCGACGGCGTTCATGAGCTCGAGCACCGACTCGGCCCACTTCTCGTCGCCCTCCAGGGCCTTCAGGCCGGAGACGCGGATGACCGGGGCGTCCTCATCGAACTCCTGGCCGGCCAGCAGCTCGCGGACCTCCATCTCGACGAGCTCGAGGATCTCCTCGTCGTCGACCATATCGGCCTTGTTCAGCGCGACCAGGATGTAAGGCACGCCGACCTGACGGGCGAGCAGCACGTGCTCACGGGTCTGCGGCATCGGGCCGTCGGTGGCCGCCACGACCAGGATGGCACCGTCCATCTGGGCCGCACCGGTGATCATGTTCTTGATGTAGTCGGCGTGACCGGGGGCGTCGACGTGCGCGTAGTGGCGCTTCTCGGTCTGGTACTCGACGTGGGAGATGTTGATCGTGATACCACGAGCCTTCTCCTCCGGAGCCTTGTCGATCATGTCGAACGCGAAGCTCTCGTTGAGCTCCGGGAACTTGTCGGCCAGCACCTTGGTGATGGCGGCAGTCAACGTGGTCTTGCCGTGGTCGACGTGACCGATGGTGCCGATGTTGACGTGGGGCTTCGTCCGCTCGAACTTCGCCTTCGCCACTGTTGTCCTCCTGGACTAGTTAGTGCGTGCTTTTGTGCAGCAGTGCGGTTGGTTATTACAGGGGGTCGTTCGACGACCGACGATCACTCGCCGGTCGCCTTGGCGATGATCTCCTTCGACACGTTGGCCGGAACCTCCGCGTACGAATCGAACACCATGGAGTAGTTGGCCCGGCCCTGGGTCTTCGACCGCAGGTCACCGATGTAACCGAACATCTCCGAGAGCGGAACCAGCGCCTTGACGACACGGGCACCACTGCGTTCCTCCATAGCCTGAATCTGGCCACGGCGGGAGTTGAGGTCGCCGATCACATCGCCCATGTAATCCTCGGGCGTGATGACCTCGACCGCCATCAGCGGTTCGAGGATCACCGGACCGGCCTTACGGGCCGCTTCCTTCAGGGCCTGCTGACCGGCGATCTTGAACGCCATTTCCGAGGAGTCGACCTCGTGGTAGGCGCCGTCGAGCAGCGATGCCTTCAGGTTGACCAGCGGGTAACCAGCGAGGACACCGTACTGCATGGCGTCCTGGATACCGGCGTCCACCGACGGGATGTACTCGCGCGGAACGCGGCCACCGGTGACCTTGTTCTCGAACTCGTACGTCGCGCCGTCCTCACCGGTGAACGGCTCCAGAGCGATGATCACGCGCGCGAACTGGCCCGAACCACCGGTCTGCTTCTTGTGCGTGTACTCGTGCTTGTCGACCGGCTTGGTGATGGTCTCGCGGTAGGCCACCTGCGGCTTACCGACATTCGCCTCCACCTTGAACTCCCGCTTCATGCGGTCGACCAGGATGTCGAGGTGCAGCTCGCCCATACCGCCGATGACGGTCTGGCCGGTCTCGGCATCCAGCTTCACCGTGAAGGTCGGGTCCTCCTCGGCCAGCTTCTGGATCGCGGTGCCCAGCTTCTCCTGGTCGGACTTGGTCTTGGGCTCGATGGAGACCTCGATAACCGGGTCCGGGAAGGTCATCGACTCGAGCACGATCTGGCTCTGCGGATCGCACAGGGTGTCACCGGTCGTGGTGTCCTTGAGGCCGATGACCGCGTAGATGTGGCCGGCAGCGACCTGGGGGACCGGATTCTCCTTGTTCGAGTGCATCTGGAACAGCTTGCCCAGCCGCTCCTTCTTGCCCTTGGTGGAGTTGATGACCTGGGCACCGGAGTCGACCTTGCCCGAGTACACGCGGACGTAGGTCAATTTTCCGAAGAACGGGTGCACGGCGATCTTGAACGCCAGCGCCGCGAACGGCTCGTCCGAACTCGGCTTGCGGGTGATGACCTGGTCTTCCTTACCGGGCACGTGACCCTGTACGGATTCGACGTCCAGCGGCGAGGGCAGGTAGTCCACGACGGCGTCGAGCATGGGCTGCACGCCCTTGTTCTTGAACGCCGAACCGCACAGCACCGGGTAGAGCTCGGAGGCCACCGTCATCTTGCGGATGGCGCCCTTGATCTCCTCGATGGACAGTTCCTCGCCGCCGAAGAACTTCTCGAGCAGTTCCTCGTCCGACTCGGCGACGGTCTCGACCAGTTCCTGGCGGTACTGTTCGGCCTTCTCCCGCAGCTCGGCCGGGATCTCCTGGACCTCGTACTTCTCACCGAGCTTGGTTTCGCCGGTCCACACCTTGGCGTTCATCTCGACCAGGTCGACGATGCCCTCGAAGGTGTCCTCCGCGCCGATCGGCAGCTGGAGGACGAGAGGACGGGCGCCCAACCTGTCCTTGATGGTCTGCACGGTGAAGTAGAAGTCCGCACCGAGCTTGTCCATCTTGTTGACGAAGCAGATACGCGGAACGTCGTACTTGTCGGCCTGACGCCACACCTGCTCGGACTGCGGCTCGACACCCTCTTTACCGTCGAACACCGCGACGGCGCCGTCCAGTACACGCAGCGAACGCTCCACCTCGACGGTGAAGTCGACGTGTCCCGGGGTGTCGATGATGTTGATCTGGTTGTTGTTCCAGAAACACGTCACCGCCGCCGAGGTGATGGTGATGCCGCGTTCCTGCTCCTGCTCCATCCAGTCGGTGGTCGAAGCACCGTCGTGGGTTTCACCGATCTTGTAGTTAACACCGGTGTAGAACAGGATTCGTTCGGTCGTGGTCGTCTTGCCGGCATCGATGTGGGCCATGATGCCGATGTTGCGGACCTTGTTGAGGTCGGTGAGCACGTCCTGTGCCACGGAAATCTTCCCCGCTCTGCTCTGTTAGCGATCAGCTAGTTGGGATTGTCGGAACGGCCCTGGCGTCCGCATCAGCGTCGATTCGCGGACCCGAGGCCATCACTATGTCAACGTCGGGTGCGGCGGGATACCCGCAGGCGGTAGGTACCGCACCCGACTGTGACTCGCCTCCCGGCGCCGTTCCTTCACCGGCGGACCGGGTGACCAATCACCAGCGGTAGTGCGCGAACGCCCGGTTGGACTCGGCCATCTTGTGCGTGTCCTCACGACGCTTCACCGATGCGCCGAGACCGTTGCTGGCGTCCAGCAGTTCGTTGGCCAGCCGCTCGACCATGGTCTTCTCACGGCGCTGCCGGGAGAAGTTGACCAGCCAGCGCAGCGCCAGGGTGTTGGCGCGGCCCGGGCGGACCTCGACCGGCACCTGGTAGGTGGCGCCACCGACGCGACGCGGCTTGACCTCGAGGGAGGGCTTGACATTGTCGAGCGCACGTTTGAGAGTCACGACCGGATCGGTGCCGGTCTTCTCGCGCGCCTGCTCCATCGCGCCGTAGACGATGCGCTCGGCGGTCGACTTCTTGCCGTCCAGCAGAATCTTGTTGACCAGCTGCGTCACCAGCGGCGATCCGTAGACCGGATCATTGATGAGCGGACGCTTGGGTGCGGGGCCCTTGCGTGGCATATCAGCTCTTCTCCTTCTTGGCGCCGTAGCGGCTGCGGGCCTGCTTGCGGTTCTTCACACCCTGGGTGTCCAGCGAGCCGCGGATGATCTTGTAGCGCACACCCGGGAGGTCCTTCACACGACCGCCGCGCACGAGCACCATCGAGTGCTCCTGCAGGTTGTGTCCCTCACCGGGGATATAAGCCGTGACCTCGACCGCGCTGGTCAGGCGAACACGCGCGACCTTACGCAGCGCGGAGTTCGGCTTCTTCGGGGTCGTGGTGTACACGCGGGTGCACACGCCACGACGCTGCGGGCTCCCCTTCAGGGCCGCGGTCTTGGTCTTGGCGACCTTGTCGCGGCGACCCTTGCGGACCAGCTGGTTGATGGTTGGCATATACCGGCTTTCCTTGTTCAGTAACCAGGTGTCTGGAACTCGTCGATGTCTGTCTCTGTCGTTTGCCGATGACGCCCGGCGGTACGGACCGCCGCAATTCCCGGCGGTCCGTACCGCGGGAATTCACATCACCGTCATGGAGCTGTCACCACTTGCCCGGTGTGCGTTTCCGCGCCCCGAGGTCGGGCGTGTCGCGCGCAGTGCATACCGTCGTTTCCAGGCATGCTGAACTTGTCAGCCGCTCTCGCTGGCTTACGTCCTGCGCACAAACCTGCCCGCACGCTTCCGGGCACAGCCGACCACGATACCCCTCGGCATGGCGAGCACCAAAAGCAGGTCCGGGGAACCGGGGTTCACCACCTGCGATGCATCCCAACTATCTCTCGAGGCCGACGGCATCGGGCAGCCGGGGTACAGCGATGGCTAGCGCGCGAGGTTGAGCGTCAACTCGACCAGCTTCTGGGCGGCGGCACACGGATCGGGGTGGCCGCCGGGGTGGTAATTGACCCACCACCCCACGATTCCGGTGTCGGCCGCCGGCGCCATGACCCCGCACGAATCGGCGTCGTTGGGCCGGTGTATCTGCAGCGACCGCCGTCCCTGCACGGTCACATCCGTGGTGGTGTAGCCGAGCCGATCGTTGTTGATCTTCTCGTTCGGCAGCGATCCCATCTCGTACCAGTTCAGCGTCGCCATACCGGCGCCGGACGTACCGGTCAGAGCCCACATGCACACCGCGCCGTTGAATGTGCCGCTCGCGTCCTGAGCCCCGGTCGACTTGACGATGTCGTCCTGTTTGACCACGTCGCATTCGCGCAGCAACTTGTCGAAGTTCGTATTGACCCCGGAGCTCCCCCCGGCCGGCAGCGCGGTACCCGACACCGTGCGCCCGCACCCCCCGGCGGTCAGTGCCACCGTGAGCGCGACCACCGCGACCACGGCGCGCGAGCACTTCCGGCGGCCGGTGCGCGGCGCCGGCGCGAGCGGGGTGCGATCACACATACCGTCCCTCATTTCAGCCGCTGCACGGTCAACTCGGCCAGCTTGCGATTCTTGTCGCAGGGATTACCGGTGTTCGTCGCGAGCAGTCCCGCCGAGGTCGACCACTCGAAGAAGTCGTCACCCAGCTGCACCGCGAAATCGCAGATGGAGCCATCGGTTCCGACATCCTGGAAACCCTGGTGCCCGCCCACCTGGATCGACTCCGGATTCCGGCCCTGCGCGGTCACCCACGCCTTCTCCCGGCCCAGCGGACTGCCGCGATAGGACGCGAATGTGACACTGGGACCGTCGATTCCACCGGCCTGCCAGGTGCAGCCGACCGAGTTCTTGAAGCTCTGGGTGATCTGGCCCAGCGCACCCAGATCCCGCACCTCGTCGTCGGTCACATTCCCGCACTCGCCCACGAAGGGGCCCGGCGCCGCCACCTTGGCCGGGGGCCGCACCGCCGGACCGTCCGAGCCCGACTTACCACCGGACCCACATCCCGACAGCAGCATCCCGACAGCCGCCCCCGTGACAATCACCGCCGTGATCCGCATAGCTCGCATGCTACTGGTTTCGGCCGCTCCCCCGCCCGGTGAGGCGCGCCGCTAGAAGTTCCCCCGGGCTTGCTGTTCGCGCTCGATGGCCTCGAACAGGGCCTTGAAATTTCCCTTGCCGAAACCCATACATCCGTGCCGTTCGATCAGTTCGAAGAAGACCGTGGGGCGATCGGTGAGCGGCTTGCAGAAGATCTGCAGCAGATAGCCGTCCTCATCCCGGTCCACCAAGATTCCGCGAGAACGCAACCGCTCCAACGGAACTCGTACCGTACCGAGACGTGCGCGCAGCTCCGGATCGGCGTAGTAGGCATCAGGTGTGTCGAGGAATTCGATACCCTCGGCGCGCAGCGCGTCGACAGCGGCGAGAATATCGCGGGTGGCCAGCGCGATGTGCTGCACGCCGGGGCCGCCGTAGAACTGCAGGAACTCATCGATCTGGGAACGCTTGCGGCCCACCGCGGGTTCGTTCAGTGGGAACTTCACCCGGTGGTTCCCGTTGGCCACGACCTTGCTCATCAGCGCCGAATAACGGGTGGCGATATCCTCGCCGACGAATTCGGCCATATTCGTGAAACCCATGACGCGGCGGTAGAACTCGACCCAGTAATCCATCCGGCCCAGTTCGACATTGCCGACCACGTGATCGACCGCCTGGAACAACCGCCCCGGGCGGTCCGGCCACCGGCGGCGCATATATCCGGGCAGGTACGGGCCGTCGTAACGGGAACGATCGATGAGCGTATGGCGGGTCTCACCGTAGGCGGCCAGCGCGGCGGTGCGCACCGTGCCGAACCCATCGCTCTCATCGTGCGGCTCGGCCAGGATCGTCGCGCCCGCGGCCCGTGCATGTTCCACACATCTGTCCACATCCGGCACCTCGAGGGCGATATCGACGATCCCGTCCCCGTGCCGCTGATGATGGGCGAGCAACTCGCTGTCCGGATCCACCGCGCCACACACGACGAATCGCGCACTGCCACTGCGCAATACGTATGACTTGTGATCCCGGTTCCCGGTCTCCGGGCCGGAATACGCCTCCAGACTCATTCCGAAGGCGCGCAGATAGTGCGCGAACTGCGTGGCATTGCCGACCACCCAGACCAGCGCGTCCCAGCCCGATACCGGGAACGGGTCACTCGCGAGATCGTGGTCGACCAGACCGACGAGCCGGCGCAACTCCGCGTCACTGGGCGCCGCGGACCGAATTTCGGGGGGCAGATGCTCGATAGTCACACATCCAGATAAGCTCCCGGACCCCGAGCTGAGCAATATCGCCGATTCGGGGTGGACACACTGGTATGACGAGCCAGAAAATCATCATAAGTGCTGGACAATTTGAATAGTTCACTCGAGCGCCGGTCGCGAGGCCGAGGAGGTCGTCATGACGCGCACACCCGCGAAACTGGATGAGCTGGATCTGGCGATCCTCACCGCCATGCACGAGTACCAGAAGGCGGGGATCCTGGAACTGTCCCGCCGCACCCGGGTAGCGCGCGCGACGGTCCAATCCCGCATCACGCGGATGGAGGAATCCGGCGTGATCACATCCTACGACCCGCAGGTGGATGTGACCGCCGCCGGATTCGAGGTGCAGGCCTTCGTCAATCTGGAGATTGCGCAGGGTGCGCTGGACGCGCTCACCGCCGATCTGGAGGCCATCCCCGGGGTGCTGGAGGCCTACGCCACCACCGGATCCAGTGATGTGCTGTGCCGGATCGGCGCCGATTCACATGCCGGCCTGCAGGCCGTACTGCTGAGCATCGATCGCAGCGCGGCGGTGGTGCGTTCGCACAGTGTGGTGATGCTGTCCACCGTCGTCGCGCCGCGCACCCTTCCGCTGCTGCGAACCCTCACTCCGGCCGGCTCCAGCAAGGCGCCGGCCTACCGCGATCGCACCCGCTGACCAGTCGGTGCTGCGGGGTCAGGATCAGCGGATCGTCACGACGACCTTGCCCTTGGCGGTCCGGTTGTCCAGCGCGGCGACCGCCGCCGCGGCCTCGGCCAGCGGGTACAGCACCGGCTTCGGTGGCGCGATCTTCCCGCTCGCCAGCAGTGGCTCCACCTCGGCCCACTGTTCCTGCAGATAGCCGGGCGTATTCAGCAGCCACTCGCCCCAGCCGGCCCCGATCACCTCGGCATTCTTGAGCAGCAGCCGATTGACCTTCACGGTGGGGATATCGCCGCCGGTGAACCCGACGACCAGGACGCGACCGCCGCGCGCCAATGCGCGGATGCTGTCGGTGAAACGGTCCCCGCCCACCGGATCCAGCACGATATCGACGCCCTTACCGCCGGTCAGTTGCTTGACCTGGTCCAGCCAGCCCTCGGTCAGCACCACATCGGTGGCCCCGTTCGCCCGGGCGATCTCGGCCTTCTCCTCGGTACTGACCACCGCGATCACCCGGCCCGCGCCGAGTGCGCCCGCCATCCGCAATGTCGAGGTCCCGATACCGCCGGCGGCGCCGTGCACCAGCACGGTCTCACCCGCGGCCAGCCGACCCCGCTTGCGCAGGCAGAAATGCACGGTCAGATCGTTGAAGAGAATTCCCGCACCCTCTTCGAGGGAAATATTGTCGGGCAGCCGGAACACCATATCCTTGGTGGTCACCGCGGTCTCGGCCATCGCGTTGCCCAGCATGGTCAGCGCGAGCACCCGCTCCCCCGCCCGCACGGGCGCGTCCTCGGGTGCCTCCCGCACGATCCCGGCCACCTCGCCGCCCACCACATACGGCATTTCGGGCTTCATCTGATACTGGCCACGGGTCATCAGCACATCCGGATACGCGACCCCCGCGGCATGCACATCGATCACCACCCCGCCCGGGAACACCTGCGGGTCATCGATATCGACGACCTCGATGGATTCGGGTCCGTCGAGCTTGCTCACCTGGGCTGCGCGCATGAAACGCCCTCTCTGTCCACGGCCTGCTTTCCGACAAGTTAACCGCTCTTCGCGCTCCGCTGTCCACAGCACCGTGTTACAGCTGTCCACAGCACCGTGTTACAGCTGTCCACAGCACCGTGTTGGCTGTCAACAGCACCCCGATACAGCCGTCCACAGCACCCGACACCGGCTGCTCCCGTTACGACGATTTGCTACGCTG
>JAFMQT010000465.1 GCA_017354515.1 Nocardia sp.
GTCGCCGGGTGAAACGATGCCGGGGAGTTCATCGGTAAAGGATCCGGCCGCCACCCGGCCGCAGTCCACGTCCAGCCCCCGGATATCGGCCGAGCCCAGCCGCACCTCGCCGAGTCTCACCGCCGAGTCTGCGCGGCCGGCGGACGCGGGGGCTCCGACCGGCCCGGATGCGGCGCAGCGCACCGGTCAGCCTGCCAAAGCATCTGGCTCGCAACCGGATTCAGATTCCGATCACGCGAACCCCAGACCGGCACCACCGCGGCAACGGAAGCAGGACGAGGCGAAACAGCAGCCGAAAGCGCCGGGAAAGGAGTCTCAGGAGCAAGCCGAGCGTCCGAAAAGCCGTGCTGCCGAGGAACTCGCGAAACGCTACGGCGTCAAGTTGGCAGGCTTCGACCTGCCGGGCGCGGACGAATCGGCTCTGGCCGAACTCGACGCCGCCCTCGAATCGTTCCTGCGCCGGTACCCGTTCACGGCCCCGCGCACAGTGGCGATTCGCGCACTGCCCGAGGGGGAATGGTCGCAGGTGTCGTGGATTCGCGACCAGGCGGGCGCGCCCGTGACCGATGAGGTCGCGGTGACCACGGCCATCGTGCTGGACCCCGCCGGATTCACGGAGCAGGTTGCCGACGCAGTGGGACAGGGTTTCGTGACAACGGGATCGGGGCAGCGTCCCGCCTTTTCGACCATGATCCGTGCACTGGGCGGGGGCGTCGATGTCGCGGGCGGCTTCGTGGCGCGCCAGGGGGCGCAGCGCGCATTGATCTCGGCGTATCTGGGTCCGGCCCGCTCTGATTCGATGCGTGCGGTATCAGCGGCCCCGGTGGTGGGCGGTTTCCGGGAATGGCGGGGGCAGCTGAGCGGGCGAAGTTTCCGGCACGGAATGTTCGATCCGGGACCGGCACTGGCCGAGGCGTTCACCGAGGTCGAATTGCTCGGTGCTGATGCCGGACCGCCCGCCCGAGTGCTGCACGAGGTCCTGGTCGCCGCGGCCCGGGAGTCTGAGCGCCCGCGAGGACCCCGGTGAGATGGGGTGGCATAGAACCGATCCCGCGTGAGGTGTTCGAAGTGGAACTGGCCGCGGCGCTGACCGGTGCGCCGATGCGGGCCGATGCCGAACTCGATCCGGCGACGCTGACGGCTCTGTCCCGGGTCGAGGTGGCCCCCGCCGAGCACCGTTGGGTGGCTGCCCAGCAAGCCCGCGGAGTCTTCGAAAGAAACAATGCTGGAACAGATTTCGGTGTGGTGCCGGACTGGATCGCCGCGCGGTGCGTCGACGCCGCGACCACGCTGGCCGGTAGTGCGATCAGCTGGCACACCGCGCAACTGTCACGTACCGGCGCGGATGTCTACCTCCGCCACCGGGATGAGTGCCTGGCCGACCTCGCGGCACTGAATCCGCGAAGGTCGGAGCGAGTGGCCGCCTGGATCGAGGTATTCGGGGCCCGTTGGGCGCGATGGCGCAGCGAGGCCGGAGATGACGGGCACGGACCGTCACCATGGCTGCCGAACCATCAGGTGCCCTTCGACCCGGAGCGGATATTCGATACCGAGATCGCCCCTCGACTGTGGGGAACCCTTGCTACCTCGCCTGATCCGGTGGCGGTCGTGGTGTCCGGACTACCGGGCTCGGGTACTGCGGCCGCGTCCGCGCGCTACGCCGCGGTCATGCCGGGTGCGGCGGTGGTGCGGACGAACGTGCTCGCCGGATTTCATCCCCGTCGATGGGATGCCGGCTCCGATGATGCCGAAGTCACCGCAGCGGTGAGGGAGTGGTTACTGCGCTCGGTGCGGCAACTGGTGGGAAGGCGGGCCGATGCGGTGGTCGAGGTGGTGGATCCGACGGCGTCGGCCGAACCGTACATCAGCGCATTCGAACAGGCCGGCTACCGGGTCCACCGGGAGATGGTGAGCATCCCCGAGCCGCTGCGTCGCTTATCGAATCTGGTGGGTGAGCATACCGTCGGCGGGCAGTGGGCGGCGGTGAGCGCGGTCGCCGGGGGTGCGTGGTGAGCTGGAACCGATATTCGAATATCGAACTGCCACCGGAATTACCGCCGTGGGTTATGGAGATCGCCGGCGGGCATTTCGCGCAGGCTCACGACGGCACCATGCTGTGGGCCGGAGATCAGCTCCATTCGCATGCGCCGGAGTGGCATGAGCTGCATTCGGACCTCGCGGCGATAGTCGACCGGCTGGGGGAGTTCTCGGGTGAGTCGATCGACCAGATGATCAGCCAGGGTCGGCAACTGCAGCAGGTGCCCGACGATCTTGCCAAGGCCTATGAGAGCCAGGGCCGGCAACTGGATTCCGGCGGCACCGATATGCGGGAGAACAAGATCGTCGTCATTGTGGGTGCGGTGGAGTTGGCCGCTCAGGCGGGGGCTCTGCTGGTGTCGGCTGCCGTGAATCCGGTCGCCGGTGCGCTGGAAGCGGCGGGCGAAGAGGCAGCGTGGAGAGTCTCGATGCGAGTCGCGCGGGACAAGCTGTTGGATGCGTTGCTGGCGAAGGGCGCTCGGGCAGCCGCAGAACGCAGGGGACTGCTTCTACCGTTCGAGGCCGGTATGGGTGCCGTACAGGGGGTGGTGCCGCAGCTGGTGGGAATGGCGGTGACCAACGACTGGAAACCGGAACAATTGGCTGACTCGGCGTTGATCGGGGCGGAGACGGGGGTGGTCGGCGGCCTGATCGGTACGAAAGTGGGTGAGACGGCCGGGCGCGCGATCGCCAAGAGCTCGGTGTCGGGCGTGAGGCGTAAGGCATTGGTGGCGGGCACCGCACTCACGAGTTCGGTACTGGGCGGCGGCGCCGGTGGTGCGGCCGCCGCCGCGACATCGAAGCTGGCACAAAGGAAGAAGCCGACACTGGGAGATCTGGTGTCGGGCATCGAGAGTGGTGCCGCCGCGGGTGCGGTGTTCGGTGCCGGCGGGGTCATCACCGGGCTGCGGACCCCGTCCGGAGCGGTGCCGTTCGATCCGCGAACAGTGTTGGCGGGCAAGACGGACTACGAGATCGAGAAACTCATGGGTCCTCGGACCGATGATGTTGCGCCGATGACCTCCGCGAAACTGCGGGAGTACCGGTCCGGTTCGGGGAATTCGTCGGGGGGAGATCAGTCGAGGTCGGCGGAAGCCCAGAAGGGTGCACGGGTGCTCGATAAGTCCAGCGCTCGGGTAGGAACCGGGCGCCGGGGGGGTGACGTATCCGACGGTTCGAAGCGGCCTGGCGAGCTGGGTGATGGCGGTAGACGTACGAGAAAACTTGGGCCGCAACCGGAGAAGGGTGTGTTGGGTGGGTCGCATCATGATGGTGGCGGAGCCCATCCACGGGTGCGGCAATTCGGGAAAGAAGGAGGGACCTCCGGAGTCGGTGGAAAGGTGAGCCCACCGATTCGGCCCGGCGACGTGCAGCCACCTATCGATAGGGCCGAACCATCGGTGGACGGACAGGATTCGAGGAATAACGCTGAAACGGATCCGAACGCTCACGATGCTCACGAGAAGACCCCTGACTCCGGCACGAACGCGGACGGCTCGTCCGAGCATGGCTCCCCGGAATCCCACCCGCCGGGCAACGGCGTTCCCGACACCGACGGGTCCAACGGGGACGGCCATGAATCCACTTGGGGTACAGAGCATTCAGGCGATCACGATCCGTCCGATCCGGATGCGGCCGAACGCGCACAGTGGAAAACCGAGACCGATCAGTGGCATGAGGCCTACACGACATTCGACGATAATTTCGGCGCCATGTCCAAAGAGGCCTTGCAGGATTGGTTGACGGGTGCGGACAGTACGGATC
>JAFMQT010000466.1 GCA_017354515.1 Nocardia sp.
CCGGCTTGGGATCGGACCCGCACCCGGCGGCCGCCAGTACCACGGCGACCGCGGCCAGTGCATACCCGGCTCGTCGCATGAATTCCCCTCCCACGTGTTCGCACCGGCCGCTCGGTCGATGCTCGATGAAGATATCACCGGAATCCAACAGAGGCCCCGGCATTACCGGCCGCCGCGAGTGTTGTTCAGAGGCCGGGCCGCATGTGTGCGGTGAACGCCTCGCGGACGCCGACGATCGCGGGCCGGTCACTGCTGACGTATTGGCAGCCGATACGGGTTACCGCTGCCACTGGCTGTTCGCGAAGAGAGCGTACTGTGCGGCAGCTCGTTGGTGGGCGTCGAGCAGCTGCTCGGAGTCGACGTAGCCGATGTAGTTGCGGTAGGCGACGAGGCAGGTGTAGCGCTTCTCGTCGAACATGGGGTCGGGGTCGGCTCTTTCGACGCATGCCGAGTCGGCGACTTTCGGCACGGCGTCCGCGGCGACGCCGCCTGTCTCGAGCAGTATCCGGTCGGTGACTGCCTTGTGTGCGGAGTTGTTGTCGGCGGTACGCAGGACCAGTGCGTCCGAGGTTTTGGCAGCGGCCGAGACTTTCAGTGTGGCGAGGCCGGTGGCGGCGAGCTTTCGGTGGCGCAGGTAGTGGTGTATGGCGCGCGGACCGTAAACGCCGTTGTCGCCGGAGAATCCGGGGCGTCCGTTCTGCTCCGTGTTCAGGGCGCGGCTGAGGAGGTAGTCCGGGTCCCAGGGGAGTTTGACCGTGTCCTCGTCGATGACGGGTGGCAATTGGTCGAGTTGGGGGAGTTCGGCGTCGAGGGTTTTCTCGGTGAGGGAGGTCAGCGAGTCTTGATCCGGTCTGGGGGTGAGTGCCAGCACCGATACCACATATGGTCCGTGTGCGAGGAAGGAGCGAGTCGATGGTGTGCCGGGGCGCCAATGGGCTTGTGCGGTGGGGTATTTGGTGAGGGTGAGGGGTTGGTTGCCCTTGTTGGCGTTGAGGTCGGTGTTGTAGAAGTCGGTGGCGGCGCGGGTGGCGGAGTCGGCGTCGTTGAATTGCATCACCGTGAGCGCGAGGATGGTGGAGCCGGGGGTGGTCGGGGTCGGCCACCCGGACCCCCAGTTGCCGTTCTTGTCGCTCGCGGCGGTCGTGAAGCCGACAACCATTTTGCCGCGTTTGGCCGTCGCGGTCAT
Organism: Nocardia sp.; assembly: GCA_017354515.1. Classification (GTDB taxonomy): domain Bacteria; phylum Actinomycetota; class Actinomycetes; order Mycobacteriales; family Mycobacteriaceae; genus Nocardia. Next base: position 1,187 of record JAFMQT010000466.1, read on the forward strand.
ATCCGGACTCGCGCCGAGGGCTGCGGGGGGCGTGCCCGCGCTGAACGTGCCCGTATTCAAGCTGGAGGAACCCGTGATCAGCCGGGGATCCACCTCGTCGGCGGTGACCACATGGTCGGCCAGACGCATGCCAGCGGCTTCGTATGCGCTGGTGAAGCCCGGCCGGAAATCGACGTGGATATTCAACGGCTTCACCGGATAGCTTCCGACGTCCAGGGTTCGGACATCGATCTCGGCGGCGGTGACCCGGCCACCGACCTCGGGACCGCATGCGGACACGAAGGTCAGGGCGGTGAGACAGGTCGCTGCCGACAGGGCGCGGATCAGCCGGGTGCTCATTTCCTGTCCACCTTCACCAAGATCGCGTACTGGGCCGAAATGCGTTGCTGGGCATCGAGCAACTGCTCGCCGGCGGCGAACGCCGTGTAGCGGTCGTGGGCGACCGAGCAGTAGTAGCGGACAGCCAGTTTTTCCGCACCGGTGTATTCGCGGCATCGGGCGATCGGGAGGTTCTTGGGGGTGGCGGCCGTTCGGAAGTTTTCGTCGGGGCCGCCGAGCTGATCACGGAGATCTTCGGCGGCCGCGGCATCTCGGGTGCGATAGAGCTGATTGCCGTAGTCGGCGAAGCGGTCCACCCCGTCCGCGTCCCACCACTTCCGGGCCTCACCCGGGTCTGTGCTGAATGCCAGGCCCGCGTGACCGGTATAGACGCCCGGGGGATTGCCCCATTCGCCCGCCGCGCTCTGCGGGCGAATCATGGTGCGGCCCAGCATTCCGTCGATATCCATCGGTTGTTCCATCAACTTGTCCGGGGCGGTCGGGTGGAAGTTCTGGAGGGCCGGGGTGAGGACGTCCAGATCGCGGGAGGCTCGGGTCGTCAGGTCCGACAGATCGGTTTTGCCGAAATAGACCTTGTCCTGGTCGTAGAACGAGATGTAGACCACCAGGCGACCCAGTGGATACCAGAGGTTGATCGCTTGTGTGGTCGGAACCCAATGTGCGTGTGCCTGAGGGTATTTCGAGATTCCGACCGCCTGGGTCAGCGGGTTGCGGCCGAAGTCGCGTCGTTCCAGCGCGGCCGCCACGTCCGTGGCGCGCTGCTCGGTGGGAAAGATCATGGCCGCGTTCACCATTTCGATACCGAGATTGTCCGGATCGTTGCGGCCATAGTCGACGAATCCGCTGACCAGATCGGGTGCGTCGGTTTTGAAATCGTCGAGATTGGCGAAATTCTTCAGCGCCGAGTCCTTGGGATCGAGGAAGACGAGGCTGTCGAACTTGCCGGTGTGGGTGAAGGCGGGGTCGACGTCCATCGGCAGCGGGAGGGCATTGCCGAGCCGTTCGGCCTCGATCATGGCGGCCGCCTCCGGGTTCTTCGGCTTGCCCATATCGCGCGGATTCGCGTCATAGGGCCCGACATCGAGGGTGTTGATATCGATGACCGGATCCGGTGCCGCGACGGGGGCGGGATCGGAACCGCATCCGGCCGCCGCCAGCAGCACGGCGACCGTGGCCAGCACATACCCGGCTCGTCGCATCAATTCCCCTCCACGTCTTCCGCACCGCCGTTCGGTCGATGCTGCGATGAAGGTAACACCGGAATCCGGCAAAGGCCCCGGCATTTACCGTCCGCCGCGAGTATTGCTCAGGAGGCCGCGCGCACATGGGCGGTGAACGCCTCGCAGACCCCCGAGATCGCGGGCCAGTCACTGTTGACGTACTGGCAGCCGACGCTGATCTGCACTCCGGACTCGACCAGCACCTGCCAGCGCACGGTGGTGCCGTCGCCCGGATACTCCGCATACGACAGACCCGGCCGGCCGCCGAACATCACATCGCGGTGCAGTGGTCCGACCGTACCGGGCGGACGCTGGGCGATCTGGGTTTCCAGGGTGCTGGCCACCCGGGCGCTGTCGATACCGGCGGTGAGGCTCTTCTGGACGAGTGAGAGGCGTTCGCGCGCACCGTTATCCGGGGAAAAGTCGGTTCGGGTGTCTGATCTTCTGCCGATATGCCAGCCCGCCGGGACCGCGGCCGTGACCCGTCCGAAGGTCTCGGCCGGGCCCAAGGCCGCCGGCATCGAGGTGGCGGCCGCGGTGCCGGCGGTGGTCATGGGGCGGGTGAGGATTACCGCGAGGACGGCCGCGATGACGGTCACCGCGACCAGTCCGGCGGTGCCCGCGAACAGGAGCGCGCGGCGTCTCGGGGCGGTCCGGCCCGCGACCATATGCTGCTGCAGCGATCCCGCGGCGGGTTCCGGTGGGGCCGGCGGCGGCACCGCGGGCGCGACGGATGCGGGACCGCCTCGTAGCAGGTCGGCGCCCGAAATCGGTCGCAGATCCGTGCCCGCACCGTAGCGGTCGCTCAGTGCCGACCGCATCGACACCACCATCGTCGGATCCGAAATGCCCAGAACCACAAAGTAAGTGGGTTTGCGGCCACCCAGCAGCCGATCGACGACCCCGAGTACGGCATCGAGTCCGCGTTCCTCGCCGAGGTCGGCCGATCCGACGCCCGGCTCGAATTCGCATGCCTCGATCCAGCTTTCGGTCCCCGAACGCCCGGCCAGGGTGACAGTGGTAGTCAGCGGCTCGAGTTCGATGACGGCGA
>JAFMQT010000467.1 GCA_017354515.1 Nocardia sp.
ACTCCTCGGGCACATCGACGGTCAGCTCCTCGTAGGGCTCGTGCACCTTGCCGTCGACGGTGCGGGTGACCACCTGCGGTTTGCCGATGGTCAGCTCGAATCCTTCGCGGCGCATGGTCTCCACGAGAATCGCCAGCGCCAGCTCACCACGGCCCTGCACCTCCCAGGTGTCGGGGCGTTCGGTGGGCACCACGCGCAGCGAGACGTTACCGACCAGCTCCTGATCCAGGCGCGCCTTGACCAGACGGGCGGTGAGTTTGGTGCCACCGTTGCGGCCGGCCAGCGGGGAGGTGTTGATACCGACGGTCACCGAGATCGCCGGCTCGTCGACGGTGATGCGCGGCAGCGCGATCGGATTCTCCGGATCGGCGAGCGTATCGCCGATCATGATGTCCGGAATACCGGCCACCGCGACGATATCTCCCGCGACCGCCTCGTCTGCCGGATTGCGCTGCACACCAACGGTTTTCAGAAGTTCGGTGATTTTGACCCGCTCGAGGCCGTCGGCACTCATCCAGGCCACCTGCTGCCCCTTCTTCAGAGCTCCGTTGTAGATGCGGATCAGGGCGATGCGGCCCAGGAACGAGGAGGCGTCCAGGTTCGTGACATGCGCCTGCAGCGGCGCGGAGATATCGGCTCCCTTACTGCTGGGCGCCGGAACGCAGTCCAGCAGCACCTCGAACAGCTCGTCCAGATTCGCCGCGTCGGGCGCGCTGCCGTTCTCCGGGCGCCGCGTCGAGGCCTTGCCCTCGCGGCCGGAGGCGTACAGCACGGGCAGGTCCAGTGCGAGTTCGGCCGCTTCGGAGGCCTCGTCGTCCAGATCCGAGGCCAGATCCAGCAGCAGATCGTGGCTCTCCTCGACGACCTCGGCGATCCTCGCGTCCGGACGATCGGTCTTGTTGACCACCAGAATCACCGGCAGGGAGGCGGCCAGCGCCTTGCGCAACACGAACCGGGTCTGCGGCAGCGGCCCCTCGGAGGCGTCGACCAGCAGCACCACACCGTCCACCATCGACAGTCCGCGCTCGACCTCGCCGCCGAAGTCGGCGTGCCCCGGGGTATCGATCACATTGATCACCGTGACGCTGCCGTCGGCATTGTGCCGGTGCACCGCGGTGTTCTTGGCGAGAATGGTGATGCCCTTCTCGCGCTCGAGATCGCCGGAATCCATCACCCGGTCGACCGGCTCGGCCCGCTCGGCGAACGCACCGGACTGCCGCAACATGGCATCGACCAGCGTCGTCTTGCCGTGGTCGACATGAGCCACAATGGCGACATTGCGGAACTCGACAGACGACACGTTGAATCCTCCTGCTGAATGAATGGGCTGCGGCCGGCCCGCGCCGTAGCGGACCCGAACAGACGGTGAGCTGTGTTCCGCGACGTCATATCTGCCACGTCTCTCACCGGACATGCGGCCAGCTACACAGTACCCAAGCGCGGGTGGGCTCCCGATTCCGGCATCGTCGCCCGATCGCCGTCCGGACGGCGCGGCGGAGAGTAGAACCGAGGTATGACTACTCCACTGCTGTCCGAGAGCGATATCGCCGACGGATTACGGGATCTGCCCGAGTGGACCCGCACCGGCGACACCATCACCCGCAGCGTGCGGGCCGCGACCTTCCCGGCCGGTATCGAACTGGTCCGCAAGGTCGCCGACGCGGCCGAACGCGCCCAGCATCATCCCGATATCGATATCCGCTGGCGCACGGTCACTTTCGCGCTGTCCACGCATTCCGCGGGCGGACTCACCCGCAAGGATCTGGAGCTGGCCGCCGTGATCGACGACCTCGCCGGGCAGGCCTGATCCGCGGGATGCTCAGGCTCCACTCCCGGCGACCAGCGGAGCCGAACTGCCGCGGGCCTCGGCCGGTACGTCCGCGGCGGCGTCGGTGGCGGCGACCGCCGCGCCGACTCGGCGCCGCCGGGCCCCGGTCCAGATGATCCACGCGTAGGTCGCCAGCACGCCGAAGGAGTAGACGGTGCCGAGCCAGGCCAACCAGGCCGGACGGGAGACCTGCCAGATGGTCGGCTGGAAGAAGCACAGCAACCATGGGACGCCCACCACCGTGACAATCATCCAGTACCCCAGCACGATTCGCGCACCGGCGGCCTTCGCCAGCGGCCCGTGCCGCAACCACATCATCAGCGGTAGCAGCCATACGAAATGGTGCGACCACGAAATCGGCGAGGCCATCAGCCCGAACAGCTGCACCACCAGCAGCACTCCCAGCCGATCCCCGGACCGCACCGCGCGCCAGGCGAACCAGGCCAGCACCGCGGTGACCACGACTCCCGCCAACCACCACGGCCCGAACGGGATGTGATGTCCGGCGATGGTGGTCGGCGCGCCCGCGTCGTGCCCCAGAATCCGGGTCAGGGCGCCGCGCATGGACTGGTTGACCACCGAACCGACCGGGCCGATCCGGGACGCGTCGCCCAGCAGCGGGCCGAAGTAGGTCCGCGTCTCCGCGGGCGAGATGGCGTACGGGATCGCGATGGTGGCCGCGAAGACGATCGCGGCGAAAACCGCACTGGCCCAGCGCCGCCGGGCCACGAAATACAGACCCGTCACCGCCGGGGTGAGTTTCACCCCGGCCGCCGCGCCGACCAGCAGCCCGGACCACCACCAGCGCGTGTAGTAGGCGGCCGCAACCCCCGCGCCGACCAGGAAGATATTGACCTGGCCGTAGTCCAGGGTCATCCGGGTCGGTTCCAGCCAGACTCCGAGTCCGGTCCACAGCATCGCCGAGGCCCGCCAGCGCGGCTGGACCGCGGTCTGCGCCCCCAGCAGCATGATCATCGCCATCCGGACCGACATGAGCAGCACGGCACCCATCGCCCCGAACCACAGCACCAGCAGCAGCGGGAACGGAATCAGATGCATGGGATAGAACACCAGCGCCGCGAACGGCGGATAGGTGAACGGCAACGGGAAATTCGGCGTCATATCCGCGAAGACGAAATCGTAGAGATGTCCGCTGCCCAAATGCGCGGCGCCGTAGACGTACACGCGCAGATCGACCACATCCAGGCCGTGCTTTTGCGATAGTGCCCATATCAGCCGTGCCAGGACGGATACGGTGAGCAGGGCCCCGGCCACTCGGAGATCGGCCAATCGGAGGTGTCGGGTCACGGCACGCATACTTTCGCTCGGGTCGCGGGCGGAGCCCACATTATCGGCACGCTCGGAACCCGCGATGGCGGTACTGCCGGTAACAGTTTGATCAACGCCCGCCGCATGCCGAACGACACGGCCCGGGACCGGCGGGGAATCCCGGAAAACTGCTGGAACACAAGGCGCTGTTGTACCATTCGCATCACTGTTCACTCGAGCAACACACGATTCGGGTCATGGTTCGGTAGCACATCGGCTCCATGGCGACGGATCCGCCCCGCGGCGAACGAGAATCACACAGGTTCAGCTGTACAACACGGCGGATTTATCCCTAAAGTGTCGCGCAGTGATGGCATATCCCCCGGATAACGCCCATCACATCAAGAGGTACTTCGAGGTAAGGACGGCAACACCAGTGCTTCGCACCAGAGGAACGCGGTTCGCAATGTCCGTGTTGGCACTGACGGCCGGCGCGACGTTCGCCGCATCGACGACCGCGATCGCCGCACCGGCGCCCAAACCCGCGAGTGCCGAGGTACCGCTGGTTCCCGAGGGCGTTCCGGTCGATGCCATCGCCTCACTGGCTCCCGCCATCGTCGGTGCCGCCGCGCACGCGGGCACCATCGCCGCTCCCGGATCCCAGAGCATTCTCGAGGCCGCGATCCAGCAGCTCGA
>JAFMQT010000140.1 GCA_017354515.1 Nocardia sp.
CGCTGTAACTGACCGGCAGCACCAGGGTCAGGTCGTCGCCGCTGCGGCCGAAGACCTTGTCCCCGCTGACGTGCACGGTGACGTACAGATCGCCCGCGGGAGCACCCCGCAGACCGGCCTCACCCTGTCCGGCCAGCCGGATCCGCTGTCCGTCCCGCACTCCCGGCGGAATGCGCACGGTGATGGTGCGCGTCCGGTTCTGGATTCCGCTGCCGCGGCAGTCCGAACACGGATCGTCGATGATCGAACCGGTACCCCGGCACTCGTCACAGGGTTCGCTGAACCCGAACGCGCCCTGGTTGCGGCTGATCACTCCGGATCCGTTGCAGATCGGGCACATTCGCGGACTGGTACCGGGTTTGGCCCCGCTGCCGTGACAGGTGGTGCACGGCGACGGACTGGTCATCCGCAGCGGAACCGTGACCCCCTGGGCGGCCTCGCGGAATCCGAGTGTGGTCTCGGTTTCCACATCGCTGCCCCGGCGCGGCCGCGAGGAGGTCGTCCGGGCGCCGCCGCCCCGATTGAACAGGCCGCCGAGGATATCGCCCAGACCGCCGTCACCGGCTCCGGCCGCCGCACCGCCGAAGATGTCACCCAGGTTGAAATCACCGGAGAATCCGCCGCCCGGGGCGTACCCGCCACCCGGCGCATAGCCGCCGCGGCCGAAACCGCCACTGGCGAACAGGCGCCGGGCCTCGTCGTACTCCTTGCGCTTGGCCGGATCGGCCAGGACGGCGTTCGCCTCACTGACCGCCTTGAACCGCTCCTCGGCCTTCACATCGCCCGGATTCTTGTCCGGATGCAGCGCGGAGGCCAGTTTGCGGTAGGCCTTCTTGACTTCGTCCTGGCTCGCGTTCGAGGAGATGCCCAGCTCTTTGTAGAAGTCCTTCTCCAGCCACTCCCTGTTCACCGGGCATCTCCTCCTTTCGTGCCGTCGTGCCGAATATTGAGCGGCACTACACTTTTCGGCAACGCTGCGCTCGTCAGCGTTGCCTCACTATTGGGCACCGTCGGCATTCTCGGCACCCGATTTCTCGGTATCGGATTTCCCGGCACCGATTTCCCCGGCGTCCGAGCCCGCGAGATCACCCACGCCGTCGGACACGCCGACGAGCGCATGACGCAGCACGCGGTCGCCGAACCGATACCCCTTGCGCATCACCACACCGATCACCGGATCGTGGCCCTCGCCCTCGTGCTGGACGGCCTCGTGCAGGGTCGGGTCGAAGGGCTCACCCTCCGTGCCGAATTCCTCGAGGCCCTGCTTGCGCAGCGCGGTGGCCAGCTTGTCCGCGACCGACTTCAGCGGTCCGGACTCGAGGTCACCGTGGGCACGAGCACGGTCGAGATCGTCGAGCACACCGAGCAATTCGGTGACCACCGCCGCCTTCGCCGAATCGATGGCGGCCTTGCGGTCGCGCTCGACGCGGCGGCGATAGTTGGCGTATTCGGCGGTCAACCGTTGCAGATCCGCTGTGCGCTCGGCCAATTCGGTGCCGGATTCCGAAGCCGCTTCCGCGGCCGGAGTCTCGGCGACCGGAGCCTCGCCGCCGGGAGCGTCGGCGGCAGCCTCGGCGGCCGGGGCCGCGGCGGACTGCGCCGCGGCCTCGCTTCCACTCTTCGGCTCCGTCGACGCTTCCCCGTCGAGATCGCGGATGTCGACGAAGGTGACCGGATCCTCGCTGGAGTTCTTGTCCGTCACTTCTCCGGCTCTTCCACAACCTCGGCGTCGACCACGGTGTCATCCCCGGCGGCACCCGCGCCGCCCGCGGCACCATCGGCAGCGCCGGCCCCGCCCTCGGCCGCCGAGGCCTCGTAGATCGCCTGGCCCAGGGCCTGCGATTCGGTGGCCAGCTTCTCCACCGCGGCCTTGACCGCGCCGGTGTCGGTGCCCTTCAGTGCCTCCTTGGCCTCCTCGATCGCGGCCTCGACCTTCTGCTTGGTCTCGGCCGGCACCTTCTCGGAGTTGTCGGCGATGAACTTCTCGGTCTGGTGCACCAACGATTCGGCCTGATTGCGGGTCTCGGCCTCCTCGCGACGCGCCTTGTCCTCGGCGGCGTGCGCCTCGGCGTCCTTGACCATCCGGTCGATCTCCTCCTTGGACAGGCCGGAGCCGTCCTGGATCTTGATCGTGTTCTCCTTACCGGTGCCCTTGTCCTTCGCGGTCACGTGCACGATGCCGTTGGCGTCGATGTCGAAGGTGACCTCGATCTGCGGCACGCCGCGCGGGGCCGGCGGGATGCCGGTCAGCTCGAACGAGCCGAGCAGCTTGTTGTGCGAGGCGATCTCACGCTCACCCTGGAAGACCTGGATCTGCACCGACGGCTGGTTGTCGTCGGCCGTGGTGAAGGTCTCCGACCGCTTGGTGGGGATGGTGGTGTTGCGCTCGATGAGCTTGGTCATCACGCCACCCTTGGTCTCGATACCCAGCGACAGCGGGGTGACATCGAGCAGCAGGACGTCCTTGACCTCACCCTTGAGCACACCGGCCTGCAGTGCGGCGCCGACGGCGACGACCTCGTCCGGGTTCACGCCCTTGTTGGGCTCCTTACCGCCGGTCAGTTCCTTGACCAGATCGGACACCGCGGGCATGCGGGTCGAACCACCCACCAGCACAACGTGATCGATGTCCTTGACCGAGATGCCGGCGTCCTTGATGACCGACTGGAACGGCTGGCGGGTGCGGTCCAGCAGATCGGAGGTGATCTTCTGGAACTCGGAGCGGGTCAGCTGCTCGTCCAGGAACAGCGGGTTCTTCTCCGCGTCGACGGTGATGTAGGGCAGGTTGATCGAGGTCGACTGGCTCGACGACAGTTCGATCTTGGCCTTTTCCGCCGCCTCACGCAGACGCTGCAGGGCCATCTTGTCCTTGGTCAGGTCGATGCCCGAGCTGGACTTGAACTTGTCGACCAGCCAGGTGACGATCCGGTTGTCCCAGTCGTCGCCACCGAGGTGGTTGTCACCGGAGGTGGCGCGGACCTCGACCACACCCTCACCGATCTCCAGCAGCGATACGTCGAAGGTGCCGCCGCCGAGGTCGAAGACCAGGATGGTCTGTTCCTTATCGCCCTTGTCCAGGCCGTAGGCCAGCGCGGCCGCGGTCGGCTCGTTGACGATGCGCAGCACGTTCAGGCCCGCGATCTGGCCGGCCTCCTTGGTGGCCTGCCGCTGGGCGTCCTCGAAGTAGGCGGGGACGGTGATCACCGCGTCGGTGATCTCCTCACCCAGATACGCCTCGGCGTCGCGCTTGAGCTTCATCAGGGTGCGGGCGCTGATCTCCTGCGCCGTGTACTTCTTGTCGTCGATCTCGACGTTCCAGTCCTCGCCCATGTGGCGCTTGACCGACTTGATGGTGCGATCGACGTTGGTGACGGCCTGGTTCTTGGCCGGCTGCCCGACGAGCACCTCGCCGTTCTTGGCGAACGCGACGATCGACGGAGTGGTGCGCGACCCCTCCGAATTGGCGACGACGACCGGCTCACCGCCTTCGAGAACAGCGATGACCGAGTTCGTGGTCCCGAGGTCGATACCGACCGCACGAGCCATAGTGGGTTCCTCCTAGGTGATGTAACTGGTGGCGTTGCAGGGGTGGCCCTGCGCGGTACGACGGGCGTCGCACCGGTGGACCTCACCCCGGACACCGCCGGGAGCACGGTCCGCAGCAACACTGAGCGTGATCGGCTCAATCCTGCACTCCGAAGCGTTCGGAGTCAACTCCATACTTGAGTCTATCTCACTCAACCCTGCTTCGCTCGACACAACGACCGGGCGGCGCGAAACATTCCCGGCCGGTGCGACCCGTCCACCGCCCGCCCCGGGGCACCGCGATCGGCGCGACAGTGCCGGAGCGGCAGCGGTACCGTTCGAATATGAAGGCCGTGGTGTGTTCGGAAGGCAAGCTCGACGTCGCGGATATTCCGACACCGAGGCCGGGGCCGGGACAGCTGCTGATCTCGGTGTCACGCTGCGGAATCTGCGGATCCGATCTGCACGCGCGCCTGCACTGCGATGAACTCGCCGATCTCGCGGCGGCCACCGGATACCCGAATTTCATGCGCTCGCGTCAGCGGGTCGTCCTGGGCCACGAATTCTGCGGGGAGATAGTCGAATACGGCCCGGACTGCCGCAAGCGCTGGCGGCCCGGCACCCGGGTGGTCGCGCTGCCGATCCTGCGCACCGGCCGCGATCCGGAACTGACCGGGCTGTCCGAACGGGCCCCCGGCGGATATGCCGAGCGGGTCCTCGTCCAGGAGTCGATGACCTTCCCGGTGCCGGACGGGTTGTCCACCGAGCACGCCGCGCTGACCGAGCCGATGGCCGTGGCCTGGCACGCCGTGCGCAAGGGACGGGTGGGCCCCAAGCGGACCGCCTTCGTCGTCGGCTGCGGCCCGATCGGCCTGGCCGTGATCTCGATGCTGCACGCCGCGGGCGTGAGAAATATTGTGGCCAGCGACTTCTCGTCGCGACGGCGAGAGCTCGCGCGGCAGTGTGGTGCGAATGTGGTGGTCGACCCGGACCTCGAATCGCCGTGGTCGGCCGATCCGGTCCGGGGCCGGATCTCCGGTGTGACCGACGTGCTCAATCTGGGTTTCGACACCATGGCGCGGCTGCGCGCAATTCCGAGACTCCCGTGGTGGTACCTGTTCCGCCTACTGCATACGCTCGATGCCGCGCCGACCGGTCCGGTCGTCTTCGAATGTGTGGGCGTGCCCGGCATGATCGAGCAATTGCTCACCGCCGCACCACCATCCACCCGGATCGTGGTGGTGGGAGTGTGCATGCAGACCGACACTTTCCGGCCGGCGATGGCGATCAACAAGGAACTCGAGCTCCGCTTCGCCTTCGGCTACGACCCGGGCGAATTCCGCGACACCCTGCATATGATCGCCGACGGCAAGGTCGCCCCGGAGCCGCTGATCACGGGGACCGTCGGACTGGGCGGGGTGGACAACGCGTTCACCGCTCTCGGCAGTCCCGACCATCACGCGAAAATCCTGGTGGATCCTGGTAGTTCGGCTGTCGAGGTGTAGCCATACCGACCCGGTTACCGCGGCGGCCGGGTACGCGAGGCCGGGGCGGTCGGCAAAATCGCATCGGCGTGGTCGCGCAGCGCGGCCAGCTGCCGTAACCGGGATTCGAGTTCGGCGCGGCGTTCGGACTCCAGCCCGGTGTGCGCATCCGTCGCGGCGCGTGCCGCCCGCAGTGCGTCGTCGATCGAGCGCAGACTGCGGCCCGCGATACCGGTGAAGTGATCCCGCAGCACCCCGTGCACGCGGCGCAGGCGATCGCGCGATTCCTTACCGGCCTCGACGGCGACATCGTCGAGATAGCGGCGCACCGCGCTGTTCGCCTCGCCGCGCCGCCGCATCAGGCTTTCACGGTCGTCCGCACTCCGGTCGGATACCGCACCACCCCGGGGCGAGGCACCGGCTTCACGTAATACCTTGCCGCCCAGGGGAACTCCCGAGGGGAGCGAAACGGGATCGATCAGCGCCAGGCCGGCGACGCTACCGACCAGCCCGGCCATCACCATGCCGCCGTAGGAACCGCGCATCCCGACCAGCATCTTGTGGCCCAGCCCCAGATCCGGTTCCAGCTCGGCGAGGGTCACCGTCGACAGCTGCCAGTGGTCCGGACCCGAATCCCCCCGTACCGCGGGCAGTTCCAGCGCACCGAAGTCCAGGAAATGGCCGGCCACCCGTTCGGCCAGGTGGATGGCGCGATGATGCGTCCACAGCAGATTGTCACCGATGGCGGTGCCCGTGGCCTGGGTCAACCACTGCTCGAACCGATTCCACTGGCGGCCGGGATCGTGCCGGTCGATCCAGTGCTGCGCCGCCGCGCCGATGGTGTTCAACCGTTCCCGCAGGTCGTGATCGATTTCTCCGGCCAGATCGGTAATGCCGTCGCCGAGCGTCCGCTGCCATGGCGCGGTCCGGCGGTGCAGATCCTCGGCTCGGGCTCCGGCGGTCCGCAACTCCTCGATGGCGGCGGCGCGTTCGGGATCGCGCCGCGCCACCAGCTCACTGCTCAGCGCCAACGCCAGATGTTCGGCCGCGGCGTGAATATCGAGTGCGACCGTCCGCTGGGCGGCCGCCTCGTCGCGGGCCACCACCTGCTCGCGCAGGAATTCGAACAGCGGTCCGAAGCCCGATTCCCGCGCCAGCCGCAGATCCTGCCGCCGCACCGCGTGCGCGCGCACCAGCGAGGAGACCGGGACGAGCGGCATCATCAGGCGATGTCGCCGCAGGCTTTGCCGATCGGCCTCGGCCACCTGCCGCCAATGCGGATACAGATCGATCTTGCTCAGGACCAGTGCCACCGCCGGGCACAACTGCCGGACCTGGCGTAAGAGATCCACCTCGGATTCGGTCAGCTCCGTGGCGGCGTCCGACACCACCAGCACCGCGTCGGCGGCCGGCGCGAGTGCGAGCACCGCCGCGGCCGTCGCGGTGATGTGACCACCCACCGGTGGGGTGTCGACGACCACGATCCCGTCGGCCAGCATCGGATTCGGCAGTTCGACCTCGACCCGCAACACCCTGCCGTGCGGTGAGCGCGGTGTGACGGTGTGGATGTCCTCGATCGGAATCGGAATATTCCGGGTCCGGTCGCCGTATTCGGCGACGACGATCTGCGCGCGCGGTTGCCGCCCCTGCTCCAGCGTCACCGGCACACCGGTGGCCGTATCATCACCGACCGGGCTGACATCGATGTTCAGCAGGGCGTTGACGAAGCTGCTCTTACCCTGATTGCCCAGGCCGGCGACCACGATCCGGCGGCGCGGATCGCGGATCCGGCAGGCCAGCGCTTCCAACCGGCCGACCAGATCTTCGCGATCGGCGAACCGAGCTGCGGATATGGTCTCGTCGAGGGTTCGAGTCAGCGGGGGCACCGGGGTATCGGCGGTATCCGCGACGACCGCAGAGCACATATCCGTATCCCTTCCTCACCTCGTCCGGATCCACCCGCGAGTCGATGCGGGAGTCCGCCGGTGATGTCGCTGCCGCACGGGTCCGTGTGGACATGGGTGTCCGGGGGGGTGGTCGCGACGTGTGCCGGATGCCACCCTCCACGTGTATCGGAATCCGCGGCCGTATCGATACCGGTCCCGCCCACAGCCGAGAATGAATTCGACATGACATTCGGGGCATCGCTGCCCATCTGTCGAACATTGTACTGATCAATCCGATCGATTGATTTTCCTTCACACCGCAAAGCTCCGGTGTTACACGAAACGCGTGTTAACGGACACGTCCTGGCAACCGACATCCGAATAAGTCATGACGACCATTTTCGCCCGAGGGAGGGGTTCTCGTATGGTTCCGGTTCCGACGCTCGGCACCGCGGATACAGCGTCGCATACGGCTTCGATGACGCGTTCGGGGACCGGTCCGGGTACGCCGGATGAGCCCGGCCACCCGATCGAACCATTCCGCTCCGAATTCGGACGATCGACCATCAGCTATATCGTGGCAAATATCCTGGAAGCCGCCGATTCCGAGCAATTCCACCCCCGACTCGGATCAGATATTCCGGCACTTCGACACAATATGCGGGTGCCCCGCACCCGACTTCCGGACCGGGGTAGTTGATGGGTGCGGCGGCACGTGACCCGACGCCGGTGCTGGGCACCCTGCCCGGCGCCCGCGAGGTGCTGCGCACCCTGGATTCGGATACCCCGCATCCGGCCGTGTGTCTGGTCCGAGGGCGGTGCGGCACCGGGAAGTCCACCCTGCTCGCACAGATCCGGGAGGTGTTCGCCCGCCGCGGAATTCGCTGTCGTGACGATATCGGCGCCGCCCTCGACTCCCCGGACGACGCCGCCGCGCTGATCATCGACGATGCCCAGGCCCTCGATCGGCGGCAGCTGGAACAGCTGTGCGCGACGGTGGAATCGCGGTCCGCGCCGCTGATCATCGCCACCCGCCCGCTGCCGCACGACGAGGCCCTGGCCGCCGTCGCCGCGGCGGTCGCGCGGCGCGGCCGCGTGCTCGACCTGCGCACACTGGGAACCACGGATATCACCCTGTTCGCTCGCGAACTAGGTGTGCGGGTGCCGAATCGGCTCGCCGACCACATTCACCGGCGCACCGGCGGAATTCCGGCCGGCGTGGTGGCCGCTCTGTCCGCCGTTCGCACCACGCACGCCGATGCCGGCCAGGCACCGGTCGACCGCGCCATCGATGCCTGGGCACGCGCACTTCTCGACAAATTCCCACCGCATCTGCTCGAGATCCTGACCGTCGCGACCGCGGGACCGGGTCTGGATCCCGCCGAGCTGACCCGCGTCCTGGATCTCGATATCGCGACCGCGATCGGCCGCATCGACCAGGCCCGATCCTGTGCCGTGATCACCGACGCCGATCTGGTGCTGGAACCGGCGATACCGCATCTGCGCCCGCGGATCGGCGAACAGCGATTCCTCGCGCTCGGGCGGCGACTGCTGACCGTCCGGCTCGCCGCGGGGCTGCTCGATGCGAGCACGGCGATCCACCTGGCCGAATCCGGTGTTCGCGACGAACGCCTGGTCGAATACCTGTGCGCCGCGGCCGAAAACGCGTCAGCGAACAAGAACGCGGCGGGCGAGGCGAACCGCTACTACCGTGCGGCGGTCGCCGCCGGATGCCCGCCCGAGCGCATCACGGTGCCATGGGCCTACGCCGCGGTGGCCGACGGTGACGACGCCCAGGCGCTGCGACTGGCCGAACCCATTCTCGCACTGGCGGATCCGACCGCCGAGGACTGGGCCGACGCCGTGCGGATCTGCGCCGGCGCATGGGCCCGTGCCGGGCTCATCGAGCGGGCCCGGCGGCTGTATTCCCGGCTCGGCGCCGAGTACACCGAAGCCGATCGCGCCAACGCCGCAACGGTTTTCACACTGGCGGGTGCGGTCGACGAGGCCGCGCACGCGCGGACTCCGGCGGCGCGAGCCGATACCCGCGGCGCCCGGCTGGCCACGGCATTGGCCCAGACGATCGGCACCGAACCCGCCGACGGCGCTAGCGCCGCAGCCGCCACACTGATCAACGTGGCGCGCACCGCGATTCCCACGGATCGGACGCTGCCCTGTCCACCGGCACTGCCGGCGGCGCTGCTGTGCCTGAGTATCGGCGAAGCCCACCGCGCCGCCGAGTGGCTGCGCGACGCCGATCCCCGCGACCCGCGGATCCGGATACTGCGGGCGTGGACCGCGATGTTCAGCGGAGACGAACCGGGCGCGGCACGGGATATGACCGCCGTCGATACCGCCGACTTGGCACCCCGCGAGCGGTTACTGGCCCACGGCGCGCTGGTCGGCCTCGCCCGCCGGGCCGGTGATCACGGTGCGCTGGCGCGCGCCTGGCGGACCGCCTGCCCCACCGTCGACCAGGTCGACGCCGACCTGACCGCGGTACTGCCGATCGGCGAATTACGGCTCGCCGGAATACGTCTGGGCGAGCAGGATCGAATCGCCGGA
>JAFMQT010000468.1 GCA_017354515.1 Nocardia sp.
GCGATGGCGCCGGCGAGGATTACGCGGGCGAGTGTGCGTTTGCGGGCGATTGTCATGGGTGGAATACCCCCATTTCGAAAGTGCGCGAATGCCTTACGACAGGAGTATTGCGCGAGCGCCGGTTTGTGTTATCGATATCGGCGAGATTTGTACCGGGTCACTATCCTTCGGCGTCGCCGACCGCGCCGGTATCCGATTCCGTTGTGGTAGAAGGTGATTCGGTGGTGCTGGAGCTATCGTCGGAGGTAGCTGTGGCGGCCGGGATGAATGGATCCGGGATTCGTCCGCCGGAGGCCTCGATGAGAACGTGCAGCCGGTCGTAACTGACCGCCGGCAGCACCCGTTCGGAATCGTCGTCCAGATGCGCCCGCACGAATCCGTGCTCGGGAATGCGCAAACCTCGGATGTGCTCCCAGTCGATATGCACCGATCGGAACGCCGTGCGCAGATCCAGTCCGCTGTCGGTGACCGTGGTGCGGGTGCGCTCGATCCAGTATGAGGCCGCGATCGGGATCACGAACAGGATCCACAGCACCTGCGGCCATCCGAAGAACGCGAACGCGACGCAGAACAGCAGGATGAACACCCCGAGATGCCCGAGCCGGGGGATGCGGATCACCCGCCCGGCCGGCTTTCCCGACCTCGAGGTCCGGGGTGATTGTGCGGGTGGTACGGACTGTTGCGACGATGACACGCCCCCATCCTCGCATTACGCCCGATATTCGATGCGTCCCGCTCATCCGGCCACCGCGAGCAGCGCGGGTTCCTTTTCCGCGCCCGATCATCGGCACCCGCCCCGTCGGTTGTCCGGACTAGGCGGTATGGGACAATCGAGCAGGTGGCACGGACTGTTGCGGCGATGACACACCCCCATTCCCGCAGCACGGTGAAGCGACATACGAACCGCCTGCTTCTCACATAATGAGATCCGCCCGTCAAGGAATTTGACTCGTCGACTCGCGCGCACATACTGTCGAGTGCGTGAATCGACACGAGCTTCTCGTAATCGGCCGGCGCGTCCAGCGCTGAGCCTGACGACCCAGGTCGACTACGTCAAGCTCGCGACTGCGACGCGCCACCCTCGCTCAGCCACCGGCTGACGGGGGCTTTTTTATGTTCGGACGAGTTTGTTCAAACAGGGTTCGCGCCGACGCCCGCCGGCGTTCCGCGAACGATAAGCAGTAAGGAAAAGACGGTGAGCGCACCAACTGCCCGGCCCGGGCCCTCGGCCCGCAGGCCCGCGCCTTCGGCAACTTCGCCGACTCCCGCGGCTGCCGCCGCGAATCGCCGCCAGGTCCCGCCCGAGAAGGTGACCGGCGCCCAGTCCGTGGTCCGTTCGCTCGAGGAGCTCGGCGTCGACACGGTATTCGGCATCCCCGGCGGTGCGGTCCTTCCCGTCTACGACCCGCTCTTCGATTCCACCCGGGTGCGTCACGTCCTGGTTCGCCACGAACAGGGCGCCGGCCACGCGGCCACCGGATACGCCCAGGCCACCGGCAAGGTCGGGGTGTGTATGGCCACATCCGGCCCGGGAGCGACCAACCTGGTGACCCCGTTGGCCGACGCGCAGATGGATTCGGTGCCGGTGGTGGCGATCACCGGTCAGGTCGCCCGCGGGCTGATCGGCACCGACGCCTTCCAGGAAGCCGATATCTCCGGTATCACGATGGCGTGCACCAAGCACAACTTCCTGGTCAACGACGCACTCGATATCCCACGGATGATCGCCGAGGCCTTCCACCTGGCCTCCTCGGGCCGTCCGGGCGCGGTGCTGGTCGACATCCCCAAGGATGTGCTGCAGGCACAGACCACCTTCAGCTGGCCGCCGGAGATGCGGCTGCCCGGCTACCGCCCGGTCAGCAAACCGCACGGTAAGCAGGTGCGTGAGGCCGCTCGGCTGATCGCCGAGGCCAAGGCGCCGGTGCTGTATGTCGGCGGCGGCGTGATCAAGGCCGAGGCCTCGCCGGAGCTGGCCGAGTTGGCCGAGCTGACCGGGATTCCGGTGGTCACCACCCTGATGGCGCGCGGTGCGTTCCCCGACTCGCACCCGCTCAACATGGGCATGCCGGGTATGCACGGCACCGTGGGAGCGGTTGCGGCACTGCAGAAGTCGGATCTGCTGATCACCCTGGGCGCGCGTTTCGACGACCGGGTCACCGGTCAGCTGAATTCGTTCGCGCCGAACGCCAAGGTCATCCACGCCGATATCGACCCGGCCGAGATCGGCAAGAACCGGCACGCGGACGTGCCGATCGTCGGTGACTGCCGCGAGGTGATCACCGAACTGATCGAGACGATCAAATCCGATCCGGCGTTGGCCACCGGCCGGGCCGCCGAATCCGGTGCTCCGGTGCTGGAGCTGTCGTCGTGGTGGACCTACCTCGAGGGTGTGCGCAAACAGTTCCCGCTGGGCTACGGCCCGACCTCGGACGGGTCGCTGTCGCCGGAGTACGTCATCGAAACCCTCGGCCGTCTCGCCGGTCCCGAGGCGATCTACGTCGCCGGCGTCGGCCAGCATCAGATGTGGGCCGCCCAGTTCATCAAGTACGAGAACCCGCGCACCTGGTTGAATTCCGGTGGTCTGGGGACCATGGGCTATTCGGTGCCGGCCGCGATGGGCGCCAAGATGGGCGCACCCGATAAAGAGGTGTGGGCGGTCGACGGTGACGGCTGCTTCCAGATGACCAATCAGGAGTTGGCCACCTGTGCCGTGGAGGGTGTGCCGATCAAGGTCGCGCTGATCAACAACGGCAACCTCGGCATGGTCCGCCAGTGGCAGACCCTGTTCTACGAGGAGCGCTATTCCAACACCGATCTGGGCACCCACACCCTGCGCATCCCGGACTTCGTCAAACTCGCCGAAGCTCTTGGCTGCCACGGCATCCGGGTCGAGAAGGAAGAGGACGTCGAGACCGCCATCCGCGAGGCGCAGTCGATCACCGACCGTCCCGTGGTGATCGACTTCATCGTCGGCAAGGACGCGCAAGTGTGGCCGATGGTCGCCGCCGGCACCTCCAATGACGAGATCATGGCAGCGCGCGGCATCCGCCCACTGTTCGACGATGAGGAGCAGGTCTCCGAACCCGCGGTGATCCACGAGGCCATGTCGCACGATAAGGGGACCGATCAGTGAGCACGACCCACACGTTGAGCGTCCTCGTCGAGGACAAACCGGGCGTGCTGGCCCGGGTGGCGAGCCTGTTCTCGCGGCGCGGATTCAATATCGAATCCCTCGCCGTGGGCGCCACCGAGGTGCCCGAGATCTCCCGCATGACCATCGTCGTCACCGTGGAGGAACTGCCCTTGGAACAGGTCACCAAACAGCTCAACAAGCTGGTCAACGTCATCAAGATCGTGGAGCAGGACTCCGAGGCCTCGGTGGCCCGCGAACTCATCCTGGTGAAGGTGCGCGCCGACGCCAGTGTGCGCACCCAGGTGATCGAATCGGCGAATCTGTTCCGGGCTAAGGTCATCGACGTGTCGCCCGATTCACTGACCATCGAGGCGACCGGCACCCGGTCCAAACTCGAGGCGCTGCTGCGAATGCTCGAACCGCACGGAATCCGTGAGATCGTGCAGTCCGGCGTGGTGGCTGTGGGGCGCGGGCCCAAATCCATCACCGCGACCCGCTGACGCTTTTACTCAAAAACAGCTGTCTAGCTTCAAAAAACGACGAGAGGATACAACTCCAGTGGCAGTCGAGATGTTCTACGACGACTCCGCCGATCTGTCGATCATCCAGGGCCGCAAGGTCGCCGTGATCGGCTACGGTTCCCAGGGCC
>JAFMQT010000141.1 GCA_017354515.1 Nocardia sp.
AGCAGTTCTACAACGACGCCGTCGAGCAGGCCGCCGCGATCGCGCAGACGTTGAAGGTCGGCGACCCGCACGACAAGGACATCGTGATCGGCCCGCTGGTCGCCAAGCGTCAACAGGACCGAGTGCTCGGCTATATCGACATCGCGAAGGACGAAGGCGCCACGATCGTCACCGGCGGCAAGCGTCCCGCCGCGATGGAGAAGGGGTGGTTCGTGGAGCCGACGGTGCTGTCCGGGGTTGAGAACTCCATGCGGATCGCCCAGGAGGAGATCTTCGGCCCGGTCGTGTCGTTCATCCCTTACGAGGGCGACGAACAGGCCCTCGCGATCACCAACGATACGAACTACGGCCTGGACGGGGCGGTGTGGACCGGCGACCAGGAGCGCGGAATGGCCATTGCCCGCCGGATCCGCTCCGGCAATCTCAGTGTCAACGGCGGGATCGCCCCCTACCCGAAGACGCCGTACGGCGGTTTCAAACAGTCCGGATACGGACGTGAGCTGGGTGTGGAAGGCCTCGGTATGTACCTCGAGACCAAGACGATCGCCGCCCCCTCGGCCTGAAATCACGGCTGAAAATCACTGGAACGGTATTGAGGTGGAGGCAATGATGCCTGAGCTCGGAGATTATCCGCTGCGGAAATACTTCGAAGCCCTGGACGCAGGGGACAACGACGCCATATTCGACCTGTTCGCCGATAATGCGATCTATATTCGGCCCGCCGCGCCCACACCGGATTCGCCGGAGCTCGGCGGCCTGTCGGTGGTCGAGGGTAAAGCGGCACTGAAAGAGTATTTCGACCGTCGCGGCGTGCTGTCGCTGCGGCATTACATCCGTGCCTCGGCGACCGAGGGCCGGCACAATTTCGTCGAGGGCGTCGTGCGGGTGCCCGATGTGCCCGGCATCACCGACATGGTGTTCATGTGCCACGCGGTATTCGATGAGGACGGCCTGATCTGCTGGTACGCCGGAAACGTCGATGTCGTCACCGCGGAACAGGCGCAGCAGATCGAGGCGAGCAGGAAGGTCTGGTGATGACCGGGTTCACCATGGCCATCGAGCGCGGAAAGATCCGCGAATTCGCGCAGGCCACCGGCAGTTCGGATCCGGCGTATCTCGGTGACCCGACGCCGCATATTCCGCCGACATTCCTGCGCACAGCGAGTTTCTGGGAGCCCGCCGACGCGGTCTCCCCGCTGGCCGAGCTGAATCTGGATCTGAAGCGCGTCCTGCACGGGGAACAGGAATACGAATTCTTCGGCCCGCCCCCGACGGCCGGCACCGAATTGACGGTGACGCAGCGCATCGAGTCGGTGACCGAGAAGCAGGGCCGCCGGGGCGGCACGATGCGGTTCGTCGTCCTGGCCCAGGACTTCCGGGACCCGGACGGAAACCTCAGGGCCGTCGGCCGATTGACGCTGATCGAGACCGGGAAGGCGCCGCAGTGACATATTCGAAGGGGGACGAGCTGCTCGAGCGCGAATTCGGCCCGCTCACCCGCACCGACTTCGTCCGCTATCAGGGCGCGAGCGGCGATTTCAATCCCATCCATCACGACGAGAATTTCGCCAAAGCGGCCGGATTCCCCACCGTGTTCAGCGTCGGCATGTTGCAGGCCGGATATCTCGCCACCTATGTGACCGAAATCTTCGGGCCGGCGAATATCCGGCGCTTCACAGTGCAGTTCCGCGAACAAGTCTGGCCCGACGACGTGCTCGCCTGCACCGGCACGGTCGTCGCGATCGATACCGCGATCGGATCGGATGAATGCCTCGCCGAACTCGACCTGCGCGTCACCACTCAGCGGGGCATGACAGCCATCATCGGCTCGGCCACCGTGGCCATCAGTGACGCCCTGTCCACGAATCGAGGTTGATCAATTGCTGGACTTCTCATTGAGCGACGAGCAGCGCATGATGCGGGATGCCGTGCGCTCCTTCGTCGATAAGAAGCTCATGCCGCTGGAGACCGATTTCCTGCACGAGGAGCGGGAAGGACGCCGGGGCCTGACCGACGAGCACGAGCGCGAGCTGCAGCTCGAGGCGAAGAAATCCGGGTTCTGGGGATTGGAGACGCCCGAGGAATACGGCGGGGCGGATGTCGGTCCGATCATCAACTCGCTGATTCGCATGGAACTGGGCCGGACCTGCATCCCGTTCACATTCGGCGGTTATGCGGACAATATCCTGTTCGCGGCCAATGACAGCCAGCAGCAGGAATATCTCATCCCGACGATCGAGGGCCGGCGGATCAGCAGTTTCGGCGCCACCGAACCGGGCGCCGGTTCGGACCTGCGCCGGATGCGCACCCGCGCGGTTCGGGACGGTGATGATTGGATCATCAACGGCGAGAAGATCTTCATCACCAACGGGCATGCCGCGGACTTCGTCATGGTATTCGCGGTCACCGACCCGGAAAAGGGCACCGACGGCGGGGTCACCTGTTTTCTCGTCGACCGCGATATGGGCTACACCTCGCAGCCGATTCACGCGATGGGCAAAATGCATCACCCGCCGGCCGTGCTGTCGTTCCAGGATGTGCGGGTGCCGCATCGCAATATCCTCGGCGAGGAGGGCTGGGGTTTCAAACTGGCCTTGCAGTGGATCGGCCGCGGCCGGTTCCTGATCGCCTCCGACGCCGTCGGCACGTCCGAGCGGTTGCTGCAGATGGCCATCGAGCATGCGAAGAACCGGGTGTCGATGGGTCACTCGATCGCCGACTATCAGGCCATCCAATGGCAGATCGCCGATTCGCACGTGGAAATCGAGGCGCTCAAATATTTGACCCTCTTCTCCGCCTGGAAGGCCGAGAACGGCCAGGATCCGCGTCATTCGGCGGCGGTCGCGAAGCTGGTCGGCGGTATCACCGTCAATCAGGTCGTGGATCGGGTATTGCAGATTCACGGCGGAATGGGTTACACGAAGGAACTGCCGATCGAGTGGTGGTATCGGGATGTGCGCGCGTGGCGCATCTACGAGGGCACCGACGAGATCCAGCGCCGGACGATCGCACGCAACCTGCTCAAGGGGCACGTGCGGCTCGGCACCATCGGGGGCTGAGGCGGGGCACCATCGAGAACTGGGGCGGGGCAGCATCCAGACCCGAGGGGCGGGACAGCACCCAAGCCTCAGGTCGGCGCAGCATCCAAGGCTGGCGGGCGAGGCGCAGACGAGGGGCGGCCCAGCTCGCCCCTTCAGCGCGCGCCGGATGCGTGCGACCGGGCGACCGTCAGTCCACCGGCGGCGTCCCGGCGGGTTCCGCAGTGCGGCTCGAAACCTCTTCGCGCAGTATGCGTTTGAGAACCTTTCCGAGCGCCGATACCGGCAGCGGCGTACTGCGCAGCGTGACCGTCTTGGGCACTTTGAAAGTCGACAACCGCTGCCGCGCAAAGCCGATCACGTCAGCTTCGGTCAGCTGCGCCCCAGCGCACGCGACGACCTCGGCATGCACACGCTCGCCCCATCGCGCATCCGGCACGCCCACGACCGCGACGGCCTCGATATCCGGATGCTCGGCGATCGCACGCTCGACCTCCGCCGAAAAGACGTTCTCCCCACCGGTTTTCACCATATCCTTCAGGCGGTCGGCCAGGAAGAGGTAGCCGTCGGCATCGACGTGGCCGGCATCTCCGGTCCGCAACCACTCGTGCTCGCCCGGCGACCGGTCGTTCCAATATCGCGTACACACCGATCCGGATTGCAACCAGATCTCACCGACTGTGCCGGCGGGGACCGGCATTCCGTCCGGATCCCGAATGGTCAGCCGCACCCCAGGAAGCGCCCGGCCGACTGACTGCAAGCGAGCACCGCCCCGGCGGTGGTCGGTATCGTCGAGTGAGGTCACCGAGCCGAAAGTCTCTGTCATCCCGTAGTTGTGGCGGATCGACGCCTGCGGGAAACTATCGCGGATCCGATGCAGCAGCCGCGTCGGCATCGGCGACGCCCCGTACATGACCTCCCGGACGCTATCGAACCCCGCGGCGTCGAAGTCCGGATGGTCGATGATGCGTTGCAGAATCGCGGCAACCGCCCCCAGATGTGTCACCGAATGCTCGCGCACATCACTCATCGCCCGGTCGATATCGAGCCTCGGCCGCATTACTACCGTTCCGCCGTACGCGGGGAATGCGAACACCGCGTTGATCATGGCGACGTGGAACAACGGATTCACCGAGAGCAGACAACTGCCGGGCTCGGAGATCCGGAGCATCGCGTCGAGGCGATGCAATGACAGGACGAGCTGGCGGTGTTCGGCCATCGCACCGCGCGACCGACCGGTGGTTCCGCCGGTGTACAACATGAGCAACGGCATGGATTCTTCAGGCTCCGTGGGGATTTCGAGCTCCGCGCCGCCGATGACATCCGCGAGCCGCAGCACCGTCGCCGCGCAGTCACCGGGCGGCGGATCGTCGGTCAGCAGGATCACCGGCGTCAACCCAGCCACCCGTAACGCGGCCGCGACCCGGTCCAAATGGGCGCGGTCGGTCACCACGGCCCGCGGCGCGCTGTCCGCCAGCAGTGCACCGAGTTCGGCCTCGCCGAATCGCGGATTGAGCGGAACCGCGACGAACGATCCCATCGCCGCGGCGTGAAAGACGTTGACCACCAGTCGGTTCGCATCGGCGACGATCGCGATCCGGTCGCGTGGTTCGAGCAGCGCGCGCAACCCGCCGGCCAACCGCAGGGTCGTATCGATGTGGTCGGCGGCGGTGTACTCGCCATCGGGATCGATATACAGGATCCGCCGCGGAAACTGCTCCCGGACGCGGAACAGCAGACGATGAAAGGTCAGCTCTTGCATGACGCCCCCGAGTGTCTACGGAATGAAGCCTTCCCGCCGAAACGCACCGTCACGCATTTCGGTCGCCGCCTTGACACCCTCGCGCTGGGACATCGCCTTGAATTCACCGGACCGCGGCCGATAGCGGGCGCTGAGTTGATGCAGCTGCCACGCGCCGCCGAGGTGCGCGCGCATCCCCATCTGTTCGTACGCCTGATTGAGCGAGATCTTGTTCATCGACAATATCGCGGGGTCGACCGTCGACAGCGGGCGAAGCTCGCGCTGCACCTGCTCCTCGAGTTCCGCGGCGGGGAAGCTCTTGGCCACCCAACCCAGTCGGGCCGCCTCCTGCCCCGACACCGAATTGCCGGTCAGCTGAAGGTATTTCGCCTGAGCCATGGACAGTTTCCAGGGGAAGAAGGGCGCGTCGGGGGTGGCCTGGGCGCGCATCGCCGGATATCCGATGACGGCGTCGTCGGCGACGAAGACGATGTCGCACATGGACATCAGCTCGGCGCCGCCCGCGAGACAGTAGCCGTGGACCTGGGCCACGACCGGCTTCTGCAGATCCCAGATGGTCATCCAGTCCCGGAACACGCTCCGGGCGAACTGGTCACTCCAGGTGTCGAAGTGCTCGGAATCGACCCAGCCCAGCGGCTTTTCGCCCTTTTTCGAATCGCCGAGATCGTACCCCGCCGAGAAGCTCGGCCCCGCGCCGTCGATATGCACCAGGGTGACCTCGTCGTCCCGTTCGGCCTCGTGCAGCGCATCGACGAGCTGGCGGCGGATGGCGAGATTCAGCGCATTGCGCTTCTCGGGACGGTTCAGGGTAATCCGAGCGACGCGATCGGCCACTTTGTACAGTACGAGCTCGCCCATCAGCTGTCCTCCCGTCGAGCACCGGCCATGAACAGTGCCACGATGGCAGGTTCGGTTCCGGTGTTCGACCACCGATGGAACGTCCCGTTCTGGACGAAGGTGTCGCCTGTCCGGAGCACCGTCTGCGCACCCTCGTCCAGATGCAGGGTCACCTCACCGGACAGCACGATGCCGAAGTCGATGGTGTCGCTGGCATGTCTGCCGGGCACCTCCGGATCCATTCCGTCCGTCAACCCCGGCAACTTCTCGTCCAACTCCCGCCGGGCCGCGTCCATATCGAGGTCCGGCGGCAGCTTCCGGGTTCCCGGTGCGATCCGGAACATGGTGAAGCGGTGGCCGCCCACCGGGGGGTAATAGCCGACCTGTGGAGTCGGTGCCCCGTCGTCCGGGAACGTGGGGATCCGGTCGCCGCCCCACAGCCGGTGATACTCCCCACCGGGCAGGAGCGCGGCCGTCACCGGCTCGACCTGCTCGTCGGAGGCGAACACCGCCTTTCCGGACGCGTCGTGTCCGGTGACCACCCGCCGTACCTTCATTGCGCATTCCCCTCACTCTGCGATGGCCGTTTGACCTGCATCCCGCTCGGATCGCCCGATGTGCCGAAACGCAGGCGATTGTTGCTGTGGCCCAGCGTCTGCAACGAGAAGGCGGCCTGCTGCGCGGTCCAGAACCCCTGGGCGTCGAGTGTCTGATTGCAGGAGAGCTTGGCCAGCTTGAGCCCGAACGCCGATCTGGCGGCGATCGTCCGGGCGAGAGCCAGTGTGGCCCCGGGTAATTCGTCACGCGGCACGATCCGGTTGACCATGCCCAGCCGATACGCATCGGCGGCGCTGACCGGCTCGCCGGTGAAGAGCATCTCCTTGGCCTTGCGCATCCCCAGTTCCCAGGGATGGGCGAACCACTCGACGCCGTTGACGCCCATACCGACCGTGATGTCGATGAACGACGCGTCGTCACTGGCGACGATCAGGTCGCACACCCAGGCGAGCATGAGTCCGCCGGCGATGGTCTTGCCGTGTACCTGCGCGATCGTCGGTTTGGGCAACTGCTGCCACCGCCGGCACATATTCAGGAAGACCTCTTCCTCGTACGCCATCGGACCTTCGGTGCCCGGTTTGGAGAATCCGCCCGTGATGCCGACGGGTGTGGCATGGAACGCCTCGACGTCCTTCTGGTCGTGGCCCGAGGAGAAATGCGGCCCGTTACCGGCCAGAATCACGACCTTGATGTCGTCATCGAAGGCGGCGGCGGTGAGCGCGTCGTTCAACTCGTAGATCAGCCGCCGGCTCTGCGCGTTGCGCACCTGCGGGCGATCCAGCGTGATGCGGGCGATGTTGCCATCGATGACCTCGTACGCAATGGTCTGCAATGAATCGATATCCACGCCGATTCCCTTTCGTGGTGCCTGTGAACCTGCCCCGGCCATTCGTCAGCCGCCGATCGTGCGCGTCGTCGGCCAGTACGGCGCGCGCAGCTTGCGCTTGTTGACCTTGCCCATGGTCGTGCGGCCGATATCGGCCACAACCTCGTACGAGCGCGGACACTTGTAACCGGACAGCCGCCCGCGACAGTAGGCGTCCAGTTCCGCGGGATCGGGCGGACCGGCCGGATCGGCGGCGACGATCAACGCCTTGAGTTCCTCGCCCATATCGGAATTCGGTATGCCGATCACCGCGACGTCGGCCACCTTCGGATGGGTGACGAGCACCTGCTCGGATTCCGCCGGGTAGATGTTGACACCCCCGCTCACCACCATGTCCGAGGTCCGGTCGGTGATGTACACGTAACCGTCCGCATCGACGTAACCGACCTCACCGAGCGTGAAAACCCCGGGTTCCAGATGCGCGGCCCGGGTCCGCTCGGGATCGTTGTGATAGACGATGCCGCGGCCGGTCGTATCCCGGAAGTACAGCTTGCCCTCGCGACCGGCCGGGAGCTGTTCGCCGTCGTCGCCGATCACCAGGAGTTCGAAGGGCGGAACCGTTCGGCCGATCGACCCCGGACGCTGCAACCATTCCTCGGACGTGATCATATTGGTGGTTCCGGCTTCGGTGGCGCCGTAGACCTCCACCAGAATGGGCCCCCACCACTCGATCATTCGGCGCTTGACCTCGACCGGGCAGGCCGCGCCGGTGTGCACGACATGGGTCAAGCTCGATGTGTCGTATGCGGCGCGAGTCTCCTCCGGCAAGGCGAGCAGCCGCTGGAAATGAGTCGGGACCAGAACCACCGACTCGATCCGATAGCGTTCGATCGCCGCCAGCGTTCGCTCAGCGTCGAAGCGGCCCAGGATGACGACCGGAGTTCCGGTGGCCAGATCACGAAGCGTGCGGATCGCGCTGTTGTGATAGCACGGGGTGACCACCAGCGCGGGATGCGCCGAGGGGTGCGGGCGCTGCTGTTCGAGTCTCGCGAAATATTCGGCCACCGTCGCACCGCCGGGGAAGCTCGCCGGTGGGGCTTCGGTCCCCTTGGGCGTACCGGTCGTGCCGGAGGTGTAGTAGAGGTACGGGCGCGGCGGCATATCCGTGGGCGGCTCGCCACTGTCGGATTTCGCGAGCCACTCGTCCCACGGGGTCAGCGCGTCAGCGGGCGGGCAGCGCCAGCCGACCACCACCGGAACCCCCGACCCGGCGGCGGCTTCGATTCCGGACACCGCGGTCTCGGGTCCGACGAACAGCGCCGCGGACCCTGAGTTCTGCAGGATGTAGCCGACTTCCGCGGCCGTGAGGTGGAAGTTCACCGGCACCGTGGAGACCCCGACCGAGGTGGCGGCCAGGTGCGCGATCAATGTCTCGACGGAGTTCTCGGCGAATATCGCGACTCGCCGCGCCGGTCCCAGCTCGATGGCGAGCAGCGCGTTGGCGGCCCGGTTGAGGATATCGTCCAGCTCGGCCCACGAGATCGAGAGGCGCTCGTCCACCAGAGCAACCGCGTCGGGATTGTCGTGGGCCCGCTGCGAGGTAACCAAAGACATGATCGTGCTGGGGATCCTTCTGTGTGAACAGCTGCCTTGGCGAACACCGCCCGCCATTCTGACAACATCGGGTGTCAGTTATTGACAATAGCGGGTTTCAGTTGGCCGTTCAATCCCATTCGACTCCGCATGCCGACACTTGCCCCATGCCGATGAGCACGACGCGTCATCGGCAGCGCATGGCAGCCCCGCGGCGCCCGCACTCAGGGGAGGTTGGTACGCCAGTACTGTCCGACGAGGAATTCCGCGAGCTCATCCGGCGTGACGTCGAGAAATCCTTCTCCCCATGAGATCATGAGTTCGGAAGTGGCCCCGGCCAGGGCGATAACCCGCATTCGGGCTTCGACGGAACCGCTGGCGTAATCGTCGCCCGCATGCGTCCATCTGAAGAAATTCGCGGCGCCACGTTCTGAGAATTCGTGTCGGCGAAAACTGGCACGTCGACCGTTACCGAGGGCCTCGACGAAGATGATCCGTATCTTACGAGGGTCGCCGGCCAGCGATGCGACAGCCGTTCGCAGCGCGATCGACATCCGCACGAGATTATCTTGCGGCGCATCCTCGAGAGCCGCGTTCACATCGATTTCGAGCGAATGGACGGCCCGCTCGAGAACCTCGTCGAACAGCGCATCCAAATTATTGAAGCTCTCGTAGAAGTACCGCTCGGTCAATCCCGCTGCCACCGCAACGTCCTTGACTCGTACGGATCCCGATTCGCTGGAGCCGAACAGGTCCGTACCGGCCTCGACCAGCTTCCGGCGTCGTTCAGCGATTCGCTCTTCGCCCGTTATGCCGCCATATAGACGGCC
>JAFMQT010000142.1 GCA_017354515.1 Nocardia sp.
GTGACGACGCCCTCGGCGCGCGCGGCGGCGGCCACGGCCTCGGCGACCGCCGGAGCCACCCGCGGATCCAGCGGGCTGGGAATGATCTTGTCCGCGGACAATTCCTCGGCCACCACGCCGAAGATGGCATTCGCCGCGGCGACCTTCATCCCCTCGGTGATCCGGCGGGCGCCGGCATCGAGCGCCCCCTTGAACACACCGGGGAAGGCCAGCACGTTGTTGATCTGGTTCGGGAAATCGCTGCGGCCGGTCGCCACGACGGCGGCGTATTTGCGGGCGGTCTCGGGGTGGATTTCCGGATCCGGATTCGACATCGCGAACACGATGGACTCGGGAGCCATCGAGGCGATCAGATCCTCTGCGATGGTGCCGGCCGACAGACCCAGGAACACATCCGCCCCGGCCAGGGCCTCGGCGGCGCCACCGGAGAGTCCGCGCGGGTTGGTGCGTTGCGCCAGTTCGGACTTCACCTCGTTGAGGTTGGTGCGGTCCTGGCTGACGATGCCCTTGGAGTCGAGCACCACCACATCACCCACACCGGCGGCCAACAGGATGTTGGTGCAGGCCACGCCCGCGGCTCCGGCGCCGGACACCACAACCTTCAGATCCGCGATCTGTCGATTCTGCACCTTGGCGGCGCCGTTGAGCGCGGCCAGCACCACGATCGCGGTGCCGTGCTGATCGTCGTGCATGACCGGGCAATCGAGCGCCTCGACGACCTTGCGCTCGAGTTCGAAACACCGCGGGGCGGAGATGTCCTCGAGATTCACCGCACCGAAGCTGGGGCGCAGCCGCACCAGCGTCTCGACGATCTCGTCGACATTCTTGGTGTCGAGTACCAGCGGAATCGAATCCAGGCCGGCGAACTTCTTGAACAGCGCCGCCTTGCCCTCCATGACCGGCAGCGAGGCGCGCGGGCCGATATCGCCGAGACCGAGCACCGCGGTGCCGTCACTGACCACCGCGACCAGCCGCTCGGTCCAGGTATAGCGCCGGGCGAGACTGTCGTCCTGGTGAATGGCCCGGCTCACCTGAGCTACGCCCGGCGTATACGCGATCGACAGATCCCGCTGATTCTCCAGGGGGGCGGACAATTCCACCGAAAGCTTGCCGCCGAGATGGCCGGCGAAGATTTCCTCATGAGTGATGGCGGACAAGTCGGTCCTATCGGTTTCACCGCTCGTAGTGGCATTCGGTGCGTCAGTCACAGATGACACGATTTCACTCCTGCTCGGTCCGGGCTGAACCGACTCGCGGTTACCGCCGGGTATTCGCGTTTACTGGTTTTTCGGGAATTCGAACGGTATGCGCCGACGGGCGGATCACAGGTCGCACGAAACTGTTGTACGGCAATTACATCGCGACGAGCCGCCGAGTACCAGGGGTGAACCCGTCGAAATCCGATAACGACCCGGACCGCGCGGAGCAATCCGCTTGTTCGAGAACCGGACGGTGATCCGATAAAACCGCGGGGTGAGCCGCGCTTCGGAGCCGTGCGTCACGAACCGAAGCCCACCAACCGTCCCGGACCGGGCGGTGGCGTCGGCCGGGAATCCGGTAGATTCTGCCAGCTTCGTCGAGGGAATATCAAATTGTCCAGGTGAGGGGCCATCACCCGAGCGTACGAGGCTCGAATTACCCGCGCGTAAGGGGAATCTCGCGATCGGCCCGAACGGCCGGTGAACAGTCATACCGCCGTCACGGATCAGCCTGTGAGCATACGGACGGTCAGACCGCCCGCACCCAGATCTGGCCGACCCCGCCGGTCTGCAGTCGGCGACACCAGTCCTGGGCGGTGCCGGGATGATCGGTGCGCCGATGCAATCCACGGGTCTCCGTTCGTGCCAGGGCGCTGTACTTGGTCCACCGCGCCACCACGAGCAGCGCGGCGGCCTGCCGCGCGCGGACCAGATCGGCTCCGACGCCGCCCAGGTCACAGCCGGTGACCGGCCAGATCGCGTCGAGTTCGGCAATGCTGTCGCGCAGACTCCCCGCGCAACGGTAATAGCTGCGCCGCAGCGGCAGCGTGTGTTCCTGTACCAGCCCCACCACCGCCCGCGGATCGATACCCGAACGGGGATTGAGGCCGGCTCCCGATACCGGCCGCGTCCGGCCGATTCCGCCGCGACCGCGGGCGAAGCGGGCCGCGCCCGCACCGGCCCACAGCCCCGAGGCGATCGCCCAGCCACCACCCGGACCATCGGCGCTACCGACAGCGCCGGTGGTCGCCTCCCGAGATGCCGCGTCGCCCGCCGCATGGAGACCAGGAACCGTTGTCGCACAATCGAATCCGGTCAAATTCAACCCCCCCGAACCGCGGACGGTGCCCTCCAGCACCGGGCGCACCCGCTGCCGCTCCCGGGCGACCACCATCGTTTCGCCGCCGATGTCCATCGAGCCGGCCTGGGCGTAGACCGGTTGCCCCTCGGCCAGCGCGGCCAGCGCCGCCGATCCGGCACGGTCCTCGTCGTCGCCGAATCCGGAACCGGCCGCGTCGACCAGGCCGTGCGCGGGTACATCACGTCGCCCGGAGACGGTGGCCAGCCGATAGGCTCCGGAGAATTCCATCCCGGAGAGCTCACCTCCGGCCTCGACCGCCATCAACAGCCCCTCGCCGGTATTCACATCCGTTCCCGACACACCCGACAGGAACGCACATCCGCCGCTGGCCAGGACCACCGCACCCGCGCGCACACTCCAGGTCCGGAATCCGTTGCGGGTCTGCACCCCACCGGCCCCCGATACCACCCCGTCGGTGTCACGGAGCAGATACAACGCCGGATGGTGATCGAAGATCCGCACCCCGGCCCGCACCAGAGCGGCCCGCAGCGCGGTCAGATACCGCCGCCCGTGCAGCCATACCCGGGTCGAGGACTCGCCCGCCGCCGCGGGTTGGCGATGTCCCCACGGCAGCAGGTGCGGGATTCGGCGGTGCGTTTCGCCGGCGACCCGGTCCAGCCATTCCGGATCCGCCAGTCCGCCGCCCCGGGCCTGGCTGCGCAGCACCGCCTCCTCGCGCCCGGGCCCGGCGGGGATATCCCACAGCGCCACAGGGCCTTTCGCCGACGGCCCCGATCCGCCGCAGTATTGCTTGTCGACCAGGATCACACGCGCACCGGCTCTGGCCGCGGCCAGCGCGGACCAGGCTCCGGAAGGCCCGCCACCGATCACCAGCACATCGGCACCGGCATCGCCACTCACCCGATCTCCGCAGATGACCGCCCGGTCCTGAATTCTCACAAGCGTGAATATTCTCCGGGAATTCACCTGGAAGCAACTGTTACACGCGGTATCAGCTCCACCACTGTGTCACCAAGAGGAAACTCGCCGCGACAACCACGATCACCGCGCCGAGAAATGCGGCGAAGGCGCGCCGCCGGTCCGCGGCGATCTGGGTGCACAGCACGAGCGCCGCGATGCCGATATGCCAGCACAGACTCGTCGCGCCCGGTCCCGGAAATCCGCGCTCCGCCGCGATGATCGCGGTACCGACCACCACCAGCGCCAGCACCACCACCCCCGCGGTGACCATCCCACTCAACGCCCGAACGAACCTCACCGCGCGACCGCCTGCGATGCTGCGGTGTGATCGCGACCCGGACAGGTGCCGGTCGAATGGGTGTGAAGTTCGATGCGCACGCACCCATCTTGCCCAACCGGCCGCCCCCGACCGGCGGTCGGGCCGCCCACCGGCGAGATAGCATCGCCAACCATGCCGTCGTTACCCCAGTTCCCTCCCTTTCGCGGAAATCGCAAGTCGAGTGCGGGCGAGGAACTGCCGCGGATCCCGGTACCGACCGCCCGCGCGATCGTCGACTGCGGGGTCTATGTGGACGGCCATCGCAGGCGCGGGCATTGGACCCCCGCGGAGGCGGTCCGGCAGGTGCGGCGCGAGGGCGCCGGTTTCGTGTGGGTGGGGATGCTCGCCCCCGACGAGGTCCAGATGACCGAGGTCGCCGAGATATTCGGGCTGCACGAACTCGCCGTCGAGGACGCGGTGACGGCACATCAGCGCCCGAAACTCGAACGCTACGACGACATCCTGTTCCTGGTGCTACGGACAGTGAAATATATTGAGCACGAAGCCAATTCGGTCAGCGAGATCGTGCGGACCGGCGAGATCATGATCTTCATGGGCCCGGACTTCGTGGTAACCGTCCGGCACGGCGACCACACCGGACTGGCCGTGGTGCGCGAACAGATGGAGCAGCGCCCGCAGCGCCTCGCGCTCGGTCCGGCAGCGGTGCTGCACGCCATCGCCGACCATGTGGTCGACAGCTACGTCCAGGTCGCCCAGAATATGGAGGACGATGTCGAGGAGATGGAGGAGGCGGTCTTCACTCCCCATACCCGGCTCACCATCGAAGCCATCTACCAGCTCAAACGCGAGGTCGTGGAATTGCGGCGGGCGGTCAACCCGCTGGCGATACCGCTGCAGATCCTCAGTCGCAGTCCGGAAATGCCCTATCCCAAGGAGATCCGCCGCTATCTGCGCGATGTCACCGACCACCACACCACCGTCGCCGAGCAGATCAACGATTTCGACGAATCGCTCAGCGCACTGATCAACGCGGCACTGGCCAAGGTCGGCGTGCAGCAGAACACCGATATGCGCAAGATCTCGGCCTGGGCGGCATTGGCGGCGGTGCCGACCATGATCGCCGGAATCTACGGCATGAACTTCGAGCATATGCCGGAGCTGAAATGGACGTACGGCTATTTGCTGGTATGGATCCTGATCCTGGTCATCGTCGGAGCTCTGTTCGTCACCCTGCGCCGCAACAAGTGGTTGTGAGGAAACGCTCACGAGGGCGTGACCGCGGGGCGGGCCGGGTCCCGCACATCCACCCCGGCCTCGGACCAGGCCGCACGTAGCGCCGCCGCGCCGCGCAGCCGCACCCAGGCGGCCTCGGTCGCGGTGATCGGGGTGACCGATAGGAACCGCACCGGCTCGGCCGGGGCCGGCAACGGAACCTCGGCGACATCGGCGGTGCCCAGCAGCGCCGCGGTGAACGGCGCCTCGTGCCACATCGGTTCCCCCAGGTCGATCAGCGCGTCCGGTTGCAGCACAACGCCTTCCACCGCCGGTGCCGCGATGATCACGCCCAGACCGCGGACCAGGCCGGACTGTGCTCCGAGGCCCGACCGCAGGGTGAGGATCAGTTCGGCGCGCGGGCCGCGGGTGGGATCGGCCAGTGCCGCGGCCGGATCGGCCATCGGGTGGCGGGAACCACCGAGCGTCACGTAGTTCATCAGGTCCCCGTGCGGTATGCGCAGGATCTCGATCGGCTCCAGGCCGAGGAATGTCACCGACGCGGCATCGAAACGGGTCGCGTCCCAGCCCGAATCCGAACGCGGGACATCGAAGTGGGCGAGGATCGCGGCGCGGACCTGATCGAGTTCCATACCCTTACAGTGCCAGGCCGCCTACAGCGCTAAACGAGCCAGCATGTCCCGCGCCTGCTCGGCCGCCTTCGGATCGCACAGCACGTCGTAGCGACCGGCCACCAACTGCATGGTGGAGGCGAAATCTCGGGTGCCGCGGGTGGCCGCGTACGGGATCACCGCCGAGATGAGCCCGAAGACGATGCCGCCGATCAGGCCGACCACCAGCGGTCCGATAATCCCGCCGGTGGTGAACAGACTCAGCAGGAAACCCAGGAACAAACCCAGCCAGGCCCCCGACACGATACCGCCACCGATGACCTTTCCCCAGGTCAAACGGCCCAATACGCGTTCGACCTGCATGAGATCCACGCCCACGATCGTCACGTTCTCGACCGGGAAGTGACTGTCGGCCAGGAAATCGACCGCCTTCTGCGCTTCGGCGTAGGTCGGATACGAACCGACCGGCCATCCTGACGGCGGCGTCGGAAGCCCGCCGGCCCGAGTGCGACCCGCATTTCCCATCGGATTGGTCATATCCCACGATCCTAGGTCGACATCGCCTGTTCGGCTGGATCCGGTGCCCGTGCACCGATTCCGCGTGTCCGATTTTACCGGCCGCGGGCGTGCGGGGGCTCGCGTGGCGGATATTCCCGTGCTATTCGGCGGCGGGCGGGGTGAATTCGGTGGTTCGCCGCATCCCCGCCGCGCGCCCCTTCTCGGCGACGACCTGTGCCATCTTGGCGCTGGCCTCGTCGATCATCTCGTCACCGAGCATGACCGCGCCGCGCGATCCGCCCGCCGAGGACGTGTGGTACGCGTAGGCCTCCAGGATTTCCTCGGCGCGGTCGTAGTCGGCCTGGCGGGGGCTGAAGATTTCGTTGGCGGCCTCGATCTGGGTGGGGTGCAGCACCCATTTGCCGTCGAAACCCAGTGCGGCCGTGCGGGATGCGGCGCGGCGGAAGCCGTCCAGATCGCGAATCTGGAGGTAGGGGCCGTCGATGGCCTGCAGACCGTGGGCGCGGGCCGCGAGCAGGATGGTCATCAGGATGTGGTGGTAGGCATCGCCGGGTGCATACCCCTCGGGCTGTTCACCGACCACCAGGGTGCGCATATTGATACTGGCCATGAAATCACCCGGACCGAACACGAGGGTTCGCACGCGCGGGCTCGCGGTCGCGATCTCATCGATATTGCGCAGGCCCAGGGCATTCTCGAGCTGCGGCTCGATAGCGATGCGGCCGGGTTCGAGGCCGTTGGCCTTCTCCAGTTGCGTCAACAGCAGATCCAGGGCTCGCACCTGACCGCCGTCGGTCACCTTGGGCAGCAGGATCGCGTCCAGATCGCGGCCGGCCCCCTCCACCACCGAGATCACATCGCTGTAAGTCCACTCGGTGGTCCAGTCGTTGACCCGGACCACCCTGATCTGATCACCCCAGCCGGGCGAGTTCAGCGCGGCGACGATATTGGCCCGGGCGGTGACCTTCGCCGAGGGCGCGACCGCGTCCTCGAGATCCAGGAAGATCTCATCCGCCGGCAACCCCTTGGCCTTGTCGATCATCCGGAGGTTACTGCCGGGTACCGCAAGTACCGAACGTCGCGTTGACATGCGTTGCTCCTGATTCGTCTGGCAGTGCGCGACCACATAGCCTTACGTCTATGGCAGCGACGAAAGCATTCGCCGCCAGGCTGGCGGGCCTGGTGGTACTGGGTCCGGATGGCGAGTCTATCGGCCGCCTGCGCGATGTCGTGATCTCCATCCGCCTCGACCGGCAGCAGCCACGCGTGCTCGGTCTGCTCGTCGAACTCCCCACGCGCAAACGCATTTTCGTGCCGATGCTGCGCGTCAACGCCATCGAACCCAATTCCGTGAACCTGAACACCGGCACCGTCAGCCTGCGCCGATTCGAGCAGCGGCCGGCGGAAATGCTGGCCCTGGCCCAGGTGCTGGATTCGAAGGTGCGGGTCGCCGATCCCGAACTGCCGGATCTGGCCGAGGTGGATGTCTTCGTGGTCGACCTGGGCATCGAGCTCGCCCGCACCCGCGACTGGGTGGTCTCGCGGGTGGCGGTGCGCGGCCATCGCAGGCTCGGGCGCCGGCGTGAGATCCACGTGGTGGACTGGTCGGATGTGCGCGGGCTGACCCAGCACGAGTTGAATATGCCCGGTCAGGACGTGACCCAGCTACTCGGCCAGTTCGAAGGGCTGCGCGCGGCCGATGTGGCGCATCTGCTGCGCGAACTGCCCGATAAGCGCCGCCTCGAACTGGCCCAGGCCCTCGACGACGACCGCCTCGCCGACGTGGTGCAGGAACTGCCGGAGAACGACCAGGTCGACGTGCTGCAACAGCTGGGCGTGGATCGCGCCGCGGATCTGCTCGAGGCGATGGATCCCGACGACGCCGCCGACCTGCTGGGTGAGTTGCCCTCCGGGGAGGCCGAGGCACTGCTGGCCCTGATGGATCCGGAGGAATCCGAACCGGTCCGCCGCCTGCTGGAGTATTCGCCGTACACCGCCGGCGGCATGATGACCCCGCGACCGGTGGTGCTGACGCCCGCGGCCACGGTCGCCGAGGCGCTGGCGCGGGTCCGCGATCCGGATCTGATCCCCGCGCTGGCCTCGATGGTGTTCGTGGTCAGACCGCCCACCGCCACTCCGACCGGTCCCTATCTGGGCTGCGTGCACACCCAGCAACTACTGCGGGAACCACCGGCGACCCTGATCGGCGGCCTGGTCGACAACGATCTGGCGCGGCTGCACCCGGAGGCCACGTTGACCAAGGTCACCCGGTATTTCGCCGCCTATAACCTGGTGTGCGGGCCAGTGGTCGACGCCGAGGATCATCTGCTCGGCGCGATCAGCGTCGACGATGTCCTCGACCATCTGCTGCCCGACGATTGGCGGGAACAAGATGAGGATTCCGCCGCTGCCGCGGCGCACGCGGCGCTGACCGGGAAAGGAGGGATCCGATGACGACCGATCGCGCCGAACGCACGGACAAGTCGCGGACCGGACGGTCCGCCCGCATAGATAAGCCGCTGGCCCGCCGGCAGCGACTCGAGACCCCGGTCGACTCGCGGTTCCGATTCGAGATCGACGCCGAGGCGGTCGCGCGCGGTAGCGAGACAGTAGCTCGTTTCCTGGGCACCGGGCGTTATCTGCTGATCCAGTCCGTCGTGGTCGGGGTCTGGATCGTGCTCAATGTCTTCGTCGTGAGCCTGCGGTGGGATCCGTACCCGTTCATCCTGCTCAACCTGGCCTTCTCCACTCAGGCCGCCTATGCCGCGCCGCTGATTCTGCTGGCCCAGAACCGGCAGGACAACCGCGACCGGGTGTCGCTGGAGGAGGACCGGCGCCGCGCCGCGCAGACCAAGGCCGACACCGAATTCCTGGCCCGTGAGCTGGCGGCACTGCGGATCGCGGTCGGCGAGGTCGCCACCCGCGACTATCTGCGGCGAGAGCTCGAAGACATCAAGGAAGCCGTGGACCGGATCGAGTCCCGCGGCGATGGCGAGGACGGCGGCGCCACCGGCAAAACCAAGAAGGAAGGCGGAAAAAGCAAGAAAAGTACCGACCGAAAGAGGGCTCGAGTACCAATTTCGCCTCAGATAGATGGCGGCTGACCGCAATTATCGATAACAACGAGCGGACCGGCAGGTAACCTGGATCACGTTGTCCCTGGCGGCCCCGCGCACCGGCCGCCCATTGGCTACGAGGGGATGGGTTTTGCCGATGCGAATATCTGGACCGATCACCGTATCGGCGCTGGTAGTGGCCGGTTTGGTAGCTTCCGGGTCAGCGGCCCACACCACCGCCGACAGACCTTCCTCCAGCTCCGACGATGCCCGTCTGGCGGCCGCCAGCACACCCGCCGCATCCTCCGGATCCGGAGCAGAGCCGGTCGGATTCGTTCCCGCCGCCCCGGAACCACCGCGCAAACTGCGGGCGATGACTCCCTCGAATCCGGATGTTCCCCTGTTCAGCGGCACGGTCCCGCTGCAGGACATCTCGTTGCCGGCCACCGG
>JAFMQT010000469.1 GCA_017354515.1 Nocardia sp.
GGGGCTGGGGCGCCGGGGGCTGGGGCGCCGATGCGGGCGCGGGTGGTGCGGGATCGGTTGCGGGCGGCGGATTTACGGGATTGCCGGCCGGTGCGCCCGGAGCGGTCATCGGCGCCGGAATGTTGTCCGCGGCCGGCGCCCCGGCCCGGTCCGAATGCCGCATGATCGTGGTGACCACGCCCTTGACTGTGTCCAGGACCAGCGATCCGAATTGGAAATCGGCACGCTGACCACCGGGTACGGGGTATGGACTGGTCAACGGTGCCCCGAGCGCTCCAGAATCGCCGCCCAGTTGCGTGAACCGATCCAGGAGCAGCCCACCGAGTTCCACGATCGAGCCGGTGGCGGAGGCGTAGACGTTGCCGTTCGCGAATTTGGCGAACTGTCCGCCGTCCTTATCCGGCATGGGTGCGGCCAGGACATCACCGAGGTGACCCTTCGGACCCCCTTGCGACGCCCAGTATTTGGCGATGACGTTCTTGTCGACCTCACCCAGCAGTTGACTGGTCAGCGACGCCAGTGCCTGCACATTCGGCCCCGGGGCCGCCGGCTTCGGCGCATCCTGGTTCGGTGCCGGATCGCCGGCCGCGGCCTTCGCGGCGATATCGCGGATCTCGTCCATCTTGGCGTAGACGGCGGCACCCGGGCAGTCGGTCTCACCCACATCGCGATGGGCGAATACCACCGGCAGATCGACGGATTGGCCCTTGGGATATTTGGTGTAGTCGGTGCCCTCGGAATACATGGTGGTGTGGCCCTTGGGATCGAGACCGGCGGTCTTGGCCCGCCATCCGATGTACCGGCCGACCGCCTGGATCTGCTCCTCGGTCGGCGGCTGGGTATCGAAGCTGCCCAGCAGCGCCACACCCGCGGTGTTCTCGTTGAAACCGCCGGCGTGCGCGCCCTCGACCGGGCGGTTCAGGCCCCCGTAGCGGCCCTCGAAGATCTGGCCGTACTTGTCTACCAGCGCGTTGTAGCCGATATCGCACCAGCCCAGGGTTTTCGCGTGATAGGCGAAGATGGCTCGCACGATGCCGGCGGATTCGGCCTTCGAGTAGTCGTTGCGGCCGTCGGTGTGATGGACGGCGATGCCGCCGAGGCTGTCGTCGTAGGTCGGTTCCTGACAGCGGATCGATTCGTCGGCGCCCCACTGCTGCCGGCTGATCACCTTCGGGCCGCCGTCGGGCAGCGCGGCCGCGACGGAGGTCAGGTCGTCGTCGTGGGCGCCCTGTCCGGGATTGATCAATTCGGCCGAGACCGGGTCGCCGCCCTGGGCATCGGATCGATCGCCGGCCCCCGCCTTATGCGTGGTGAGGACCTGGACGTCCTTGGTCGGTCCGACATAGATCGGCTCGGTACCGGCCTTGGCGGGCGCGCCGGTGAAATCATTGCGGTTACTGCCTACCGGATCGGTGGTGTACCAGGGGCCCCAGTTGCCATCGGCCTGTTTGGCGCGGATCAGCGCGGTCGTACCGGCCAGGGATTTGGCCGTCAGCGCGACCATGCTGAACGGCGTGTCGCGGGTCAATTCCTTGACCGCCGCGCCCACCCGGCCGGCCATATCGGGTGGCACGGCGCCGGGCGCCAGCGCGGGCATCGCCGGATTACCCGGTATCCGGGCGGGGTCCGGGGCGGGTGGTGGCAGCGGCGCGTCGATGAATTTCGGTCCCGCGTCCGGACGTGCGGCGGCCGGGACCTGGGGTGCGACCGGCCCGCCCGGATCGGGCGGCGCCGGTGCGGCCGAGGTCGGCTGCTGCTTGTGCAACTGCGGTAGCGGAATCGCCGTGGGCAGCGGGATTCCGAGCGGGTTGGGCAGTCCCGGAGGAACCGGAACCGACTGCGGCAAGGGCAGATTGCGCAGATCGGACAGTTTCAGATCGGGCAGGTTCAGGCCCGCGATCTCATGCAACGGCAGCACCATATCGGGCAGCGAGGACAGTGCCACCTCGGCCATTTCGGTCGGGATCGCTGCCATATTGCTGTCATCGACCGGACGGATGCCAGGGGCGTGGCCGTCGGTGGAATCGCGCAGTGTGGTTCCCGCGAGCGGGGCGGCGACTGCGAGCACAGCGACCACCGGCAGCACGATCGAGCGTTTCGGTCGGCGATACCTCACGAGCATCTCCCATTCGGCTGGAACCGGATTATTCACCCGCCGGAAAGAATCCGGGTCGGTGGGAACGGATCGGAGTGTGGGATTGATTCCTGATTGATCCTTGGCCACACTAGCCTCAAAACCGGCAACTCTCAACCTATGGTTTAGGATTAGGGTTGCGATAGCTCGAATGTTACTTCCAATCGGCGAAAAGTCACCGTGACTTGCCGTACCCCCGCACAGCACAGGCACAGGAGGCGTTATGAGCCCGAATCGCGAGATCGGCCGGTTCTGGCGTTTGCGGGCTCCGGTGCCGCGTCGTCGGCGAATTCGGCGCCGTAGCCGGATCGGATGGGTCGCGGTCCCGGTGGCCGGGGGCACCGGGGTCGTCGCTGCCCTGTCGATGCTCGGGATATTCGACGCGCACGACGTCTCCCGCCAGGCCATGATCGACCCCGGACACGGGCGCGGGCTGAGTCAGATCGGCGCGTTCAAACAGGCCACCAGCGGCACCGATACCGACGGAATCCTGTCCTACTACTATCCGGGCGCCGGGCGCGGAACCGTCGGTCCGGCCACCGTGCGCGTGCGACTGACCGTGTACGACAACCAGACGCTGGATGTGTACTCCGATTCCGGGCTCACCGTCGCCGGTCGGCGGGTGGTGGCCGGACAGGCCGCGCACCTCACCCCGACACCGGACGGTGGGGCGAATGTCGTGGTGACCTCCGGATGCGACGGTGATGTGCTGTGGCAGGGGCCGACCAAGGATCCATGGGTCTATCCGGTCGATCCCCGCTCGAATCGCCCGGCCGCCGAACATCTGAAGGTCTGCAACGGCAACTCCTTCCGCGGCGCACTGGGCGTGACCCAGGACAACGGTGCGACGGTGACGGTCAACCGGCTCGATGTCGAGGACTACCTGCTCGGTGTGGTGCCCGCCGAAATGGAGGCCGATTGGGCCGATCAGGGTGGCGCCGCGGCACTGCGGGCCCAAGCCGTCGCCGCCCGGTCCTATGCCCTGGCAGAACACCGGTACCCCTACGCCCAGACCTGCGACACCACCGACTGCCAGATGTATCCGGGCACAGCCAAGGAGGATTCCCGGTCGGCCGATGCGGTACATGCCAGCGCCGGACAAGTGCTGTTGCGCGACGGCCACATTCTGCGAACGGAGTATTCGTCGGCGCCCGACGGCGGCCGGCCGGTCGACATCGCCACTGAGGACGAGGGCCCGGCGCCGAACGAGGTGGAATCACCGCCTCCCGCCCCTGACCAACCCGGCCCCGAACAGGACGCCAGCGCCCCTACCAATACCGCCATCGACGCAAAATATGCCGAAAGTGGCGGTCCTGCAGGACCTCTCGGAGATCCGACCGGGCCCGAGTCGTTACTGCCCGGGAAGTCGGGAACCTTCCGGCTGTACAAGGGCGGGGTCATCATCGCGACCCCGACGCTGGGCACTCAGATCGTGGACTACGCCCGCCTGCTGGAGATCGCGCCCGGCGCGGTCCCGGGCGCCGGCTCGAGCGATGGTAAGAGTCCGTCCGCTCCCGGTGGTCCGCCGCCCGATCTCGGTGTCGCCGCCCCCGCACCCGGTGGTGCGCCGGCGCCGGGCACCGCACCCGCGTCCGATGGTTCGCCCGGACCCGGTGGTGCGCC